>NZ_JBSFHW010000024.1:0-142521 GCF_053597275.1 Streptomyces sp. NPDC001492
CTTCGGTCTTGCGTTTCCGACTCTATCAGACCGTTTCCCGATCCGATTTCCTCGGTGCTTTCCAGGTTCCCGCTTTCGCGTTTCCCTTTCCGGCGACTCCGACTTTATCAGAGATTCTGAGTCGGATTTCCCGCCCCGATCGGGGACTGGTTCCGGCGCACGAGGCGTCCGGGTTCCCGTTCTGGCGGAGCCGTAAACGTACTGGAGCGGGGCGCCCCGATGCAAATCGAGGCGCCCCGCTCCGGGTTCACACGTACGAGGGGTCGTACACCTGTCAGACCTCCACCACGACCGGGAGGATCATTGGCCTGCGCCGATAGGTGTCGGAGACCCACTTGCCGAGGGTTCGGCGGATGAGCTGCTGCAGCTGGTGCGGCTCCACCACCCCGTCCTGTGCCGAGCGTTCGAGCACCTCGGTGATCTTCGGGATCACGTCGCCGAAGGCCGTGTCCTCGATGCCCGAGCCGCGGGCCTGGATGTGCGGGCCGCCCGTGATCTTGCCGGTGGACGAGTCGACCACGAGGAAGACCGAGATGATGCCCTCGTCGCCGAGGATCTTGCGGTCCTTCAGCGCCGGCTCGCCCACGTCGCCGACCGAGAGCCCGTCGACGTAGACATAACCCGCCTGGACCTTGCCCGCGATCTTGGCCTTGCCCTCGACGAGGTCGACGACCACGCCGTCCTCCGCGATGACGATGCGGTCGTGCGGGACGCCGGTCATGGCGCCCAGCTCGGCGTTGGCGCGCAGGTGGCGCCATTCGCCGTGGACCGGCATCAGGTTCTTCGGGCGGCAGATGTTGTAGAAGTACAGGAGCTCGCCCGCGGATGCGTGGCCCGAGACATGGACCTTCGCGTTGCCCTTGTGGACCACGTTCGCGCCCCAGCGGGTCAGGCCGTTGATCACGCGGTAGACCGCGTTCTCGTTGCCGGGGATCAGCGACGACGCCAGGATCACCGTGTCGCCGTTGACGATGCGGATCTGGTGGTCACGGTTGGCCATGCGGGACAGGGCCGCCATGGGCTCGCCCTGCGAACCGGTGCAGACCAGCACGACCTCGCTGTCGGGGAGGTCGTCGAGCGTCTTCACGTCGACGACCAGGCCCGGCGGGACCTTCAGGTAGCCCAGGTCCCTGGCGATGCCCATGTTGCGGACCATGGAGCGGCCTACGAAGGCGACCCGGCGGCCGTACTCGTGGGCCGCGTCCAGGATCTGCTGGATGCGGTGGACGTGGCTGGCGAAGCTGGCCACGATGATCCGCTTGCGGGCGCTCGCGAAGACCTGACGCAGGACGTTGGAGATGTCGCGCTCGGGCGGGACGAAGCCGGGGACCTCCGCGTTCGTCGAATCCGCGAGGAGGAGATCGATGCCCTCCTCGCTGAGTCGTGCGAAAGCGTGGAGGTCCGTCAGGCGGCCGTCCAGCGGGAGCTGGTCCATCTTGAAGTCGCCGGTGTGGACCGCCATGCCCGCGGGCGTGCGGATGGCCACGGCGAGGGCGTCCGGGATGGAGTGGTTGACCGCGACGAACTCGCAGTCGAAGGGGCCGACACGTTCGCGGTTCCCCTCCGCCACCTCGAGGGTGTACGGGCGGATGCGGTGCTCCTGGAGCTTCGCCTCGATGAGGGCGAGGGTCAGCTTGGAGCCGATCAGCGGGATGTCCGGCTTCTCGCGCAGGAGGTAGGGGACGCCACCGATGTGGTCCTCGTGGCCGTGCGTGAGCACGATGCCCTCGATGTCGTCGAGGCGGTCCCGTACGGACGAGAAGTCCGGCAGGATCAGGTCGATCCCGGGCTGCTCCTCCTCGGGGAAGAGCACGCCGCAGTCGACGATCAGAAGACGGCCGCCGTACTCGAAGACCGTCATGTTCCGGCCGATCTCGCCGAGACCGCCGAGCGGGGTGACCCGCAGGCCACCTTCGGGGAGCGGCGGGGGCGGGCCGAGTTCAGGATGCGGATGACTCAAAAGACTCTCCTCACCACACGCGCCACGTACCGGTGGGCACGTGGCGCGCGTGACGTTCGTGCATGAGCAGTTGTCGTTGTGGGGTGCGGGCACCGGTGGCCCGCTATTCAGTTGTGAAGCCTGTGGTGGTGCCAAGTCTGGTGTTAGAGCTGTACCCCGCCCGCAGCAAGATCGATCTTGAGCTGTGTGATCTCTTCGGGCGTGCACTCCACCATGGGTGCGCGCAGGGGGCCCGCCGGCAGGCCCTGGAGGGCGAGGGCGGCCTTCGTCGTCATGACGCCCTGGGTGCGGAACATGCCCGTGTAGACCGGGAGCAGCTTCTGGTGGATCTCGGTGGCCTTCTGGACGTCGCCGGAGACGAACGCCTCGACCAGAGCGCGCAGGTCCGGAGTGACCACGTGGCCCACGACCGACACGAAGCCGACCGCGCCCACGGAGAGCAGCGGCAGGTTCAGCATGTCGTCGCCGGAGTACCAGGCGAGCCCGGAGCGCGCGATGGCCCAGCTCGCGCGGCCGAGGTCACCCTTGGCGTCCTTGTTGGCGACGATGCGCGGGTGTTCCGCGAGCCGGACCAGCGTCTCGGTGTTGATCGGGACACCGCTGCGGCCGGGGATGTCGTAGAGCATGACCGGCAGTTCGGCGGCGTCGGCGACGGCCGTGAAGTGCCGGTAGAGGCCCTCCTGCGGGGGCTTGTTGTAGTACGGCGTCACGATCAGGAGGCCGTGTGCGCCCACCTTCTCGGCGGCCCGGGCCAGCTCGATGCTGTGGTGGGTGTCGTTGGTGCCGACGCCGGCGATGACATGGGCGCGGTCGCCGACCGCCTCCAGTACCGCTCGTACGAGCTCCGATTTCTCCGCGTCACTGGTGGTGGGGGACTCGCCGGTGGTGCCGTTGATGATCAGGCCGTCGTTGCCTGCGTCCACCAGGTGGGCGGCGAGCCGCTGCGCGCCGTCGAGGTCGAGTGCGCCGTCCGCCGTGAAGGGCGTGACCATGGCGGTGAGGACCCGCCCGAAGGGGGTCTGCGGAGTCGAGGTCGGAGCCATGGGTAACACGCTACTCGGTGCTCAATGCGTGGTCTGCCCTTGGGGTGCGGGATAAGTCCGGACAAATGCGGAGCCCGGTACTGCCTGCTCGGGGGTTCAAGCAGTACCGGGTCCGTTTGATCAGGCTAGATGAACTTCTCCAAATGCCGCAATACGGACACCTCGCGAGGCTGACCGTACACCTGCGCTCGGCCTGGGAACGCGGTGCGCTACGGCGCCACGCGGCCGTTCGCATTGAAGGCGGCGTAGGTGAGCGGCATGAGCCTGGCCCACTCGGCCTCCATCTTCTCTCCGACCATCTCGATCTCCCGCTGCGGGAAGGACGGGACCTTCGCCAGTTCGTGCTGGGTGCGCAGGCCGAGGAAGTGCATCAGCGAGCGGGCGTTGCAGGTGGCGTACATGGAGGAGAACAGACCGACCGGGAGGACCGCGCGGGCAACCTCGCGGGCGACGCCGGCGGCGAGCATCTCCTGGTACGCCTCGTAGGCCTGGCGGTACGAGTCCTCCATGACACGGCCGACCAGCTCCTGCTGGGCCTGGGTGCCCTCCACGAAGACGTACTTTCCGGGGCGGCCCTCCTGGACCAGCTTGCGGGACTCGTCGGGCACGTAGAAAGCGGGCTGGAGCTGGCGGTACCGGCCCGATTCCTCGTTGTACGACCAGCCGACGCGGTGCCGCATGAACTCGCGGAAGACGAAGATCGGGGCGCTGATGAAGAAGGTCATCGAGTTGTGCTCGAACGGGCTGCCGTGCCGGTCGCGCATCAGGTAGTTGATCAGGCCCTTGGAGCGCTCGGGGTCCTTGCCCAGCTCGTCCAGGGACTGCTCGCCGGTGGTCGAGACGCGGGCGGCGAAGAGGACGTCGGCGTCGGACGCGGTGTGCTTGACCAGCTCGACGGTGACGTCGCTGCGGAAGCTGGGCTTGAGGTCGTCGGCGGGGGTGTCGGTCACGACTCGGAGGGTCCCTTCCATCACTTCTCTCGGGCGGCGCCCACTCTACGGCCCGGCTCTGACAACGGGGCGTTCGGTGCCGGGTCGCGACATACGCCGCCGAATTTCTGTGAATTCGGCGAAACCGGGCACCTTTTGGGGCACTCGACCGTCTGTGTAGGTGACAGTCACTCGTTCGATCCCGAGAGGAGAAGCTCCCCTCATGTTCCGTCGGCGTGAACCCGTCCCGTTCGCCTTCGTCGCCGAAGCCGACAGGTTCCGCAGCAATGTCGCTCCCCCGCCCCGTGAGCGGGCGTCCGCAGGTCAGATAGCCGGGCGCTGGCTGCTCGGACTCACCATCGTCGCCGGGCTGGTGGGCTCGCTGGTCCTCGGTATGCCCGCGCTGTCCAGCCCCGCTTCCACGCCGGCCCAGCAGTCACAGGCCTCTCAGGGGCACTGACTCCATCCGGACCCCACGAGTGGTGAGCGGGCAC
Organism: Streptomyces sp. NPDC001492; assembly: GCF_053597275.1. Taxonomy (NCBI): domain Bacteria; kingdom Bacillati; phylum Actinomycetota; class Actinomycetes; order Kitasatosporales; family Streptomycetaceae; genus Streptomyces; species Streptomyces sp. NPDC001492. Next base: position 4,427 of record NZ_JBSFHW010000024.1, read on the forward strand.
ACAGACGGATAACCTCACCGGGCACAGCCCATGCATGGATTGAGTGAGGACCAGCCGTGCCCCTGCCCTTCCTGACGGCCGACCGTGCCTATGAGCCAGCGGACGACGCGCTGCCGTTCGACGACCGTGACCGCTGGCGGCGTCCCTACCGTCCCGGGCCGTGGCGGGTGGGCGCGGCGGCGCTCTGGCTGCTGCTCGCCTCGTTCGTGCTGTTCGCCGCGGTCATCATCGCGTTCACCGCATCGGCCTCCGAGGCCGGCGTGGTCCTCGGTATCGCGCTGGCCGTCATCGCGGGCTCCCTGCGGCTGCTGCGCGTGGGTGTCTGGGTGAGTGCGCGCGGGCTGCGCCAGGTGGGCTTCTTCGGGACGCGTACGACGCCGTGGGAGCGGGTGGCCGCCCTGCGGACGGTGCAGCAGCCGGTGCGCTGGTTCGGGCTGCCGCGCACGGTGCAGGGGCAGGCGCTGATCCTCGTACGCAGTGACCGTCCGGCGCAGGACGCGCCGATACTGCTGACCACGCACAACGCGGACTTCGTGGCGCGGCCCGGGTCGTTCGACCGGGCCGCGGACACCATCGAGGCGTGGGCGGCGGAGAACAGGCGCGGCTGACCGAACGGCACGGCTGCCCGCAGCTAGGCCTCGACGGGCCTTCCGTCATGCAGGGCGATGGCGCGTTGCATGGCCTTGCGGGCGCGAGGGGTGTCGCGGGCGTCGTGGTAGGCGACGGCGAGGCGGAACCAACTGCGCCAGTCGTCGGGGGCCGCTTCCGTCTCGGCCTTGCGCTTGGCGAAGACCTCGTCGGCCGAGTCGCGGTCGATACGGCCGCCGGGGGTGCGCTTCAACTCGTCGACAGGCAGGCCGCCCTCGGCGTCGAGTTCGGCGGCGAGGGCGTTGGCCTTGCGGACGAACTGGGTGTTCTTCCACAGGAACCACAGGCCGATCACCGGCAGGATCAGCACCGCCACGCCGAAGGTGACGGTGAGGACCGTGCCGGACTGGATGAGCATGACGCCGCGGCTGCCGACCAGGACGAAGTAGAAGACCAGGACGGCGGCCGTTATGGCGTAGGACAGCTTGGCTCGCATGGCGGTGTCAGCCCAGGTCCAGGAAGTGTTCCAGGCCGAAGGTCAGGCCCGGGGTGGTCACCACGCGGCGCGCGCCGAGCAGGATGCCCGGCATGAAGCTGCTGTGGTGGAGCGAGTCGTGCCGGACGGTCAGCGTCTCGCCCTCGCCACCGAGCAGGACCTCCTGGTGGGCAAGCAGACCGCGCAGGCGGACGGCGTGGACGGGGATCCCGTCGACGGTCGCGCCGCGGGCGCCGTCCAGTGCCGTCTCCGTGGCGTCCGGCGCCGGGGCGGTGCCTGCGGCCCGGCGTGCCTCGGCGATGAGCTGGGCCGTGCGCGTGGCGGTCCCGGACGGGGCGTCGACCTTCTTCGGGTGGTGCAGCTCGATGACCTCGACGGACTCGAAGTAGGGCGCGGCGATCTGCGCGAACTTCATCGTCAGTACGGCGCCGATGGAGAAGTTCGGCGCGATCAGCACGCCCGTCTCCGGGGAGGCGGCCAGCCAGCCGCCCAGCTGCGTGAGGCGCTCGTCGGTCCAGCCCGTCGTACCGACGACCGCGTGGATGCCGTGGCTCACGCAGTACTCGAGGTTGTCCATCACCGAGGCGGGGGTGGTCAGTTCGACGGCGACCTGGGCGCCGGTCTCCGCCAGCGTCTCCAGTTTGTCGCCGCGGCCGAGGGCGGCCACCAGCTCCATGTCCTCGGCCGCCTCGACGGCCCGTACCGCCTCCGAGCCGATGCGGCCCCTGGCACCGAGGACCGCCACGCGCAGCTTGCTCATCTTTCTTGCTTCCTTCAGGAGAGGACTTACGCGACCGCTTCGTTCAGGCGGGACGCCTGCTTGTCCTTCAGCGGGCCGATGACCGACAGCGAAGGCCGCTGTCCCAGGATGTCGCGCGCCACCGAGCGGACGTCGTCCGGGGTGACCGAGGCTATCCGGGCCAGCATGTCGTCGACCGACATCTGCTCGCCCCAGCACAGCTCGCTCTTGCCGATACGGTTCATCAGCGCGCCCGTGTCCTCGAGGCCCAGGACCGTCGAACCGCGGAGCTGGCCGATGGCTCGGCCGATCTCGTCGTCGGACAGACCGTGCTCGGCGACGTGGTCGAGTTCGTCGCGGCAGATCTTCAGCACGTCATGGACCTGCGAGGGCCGGCAGCCGGCGTACACGCCGAACAGCCCGCAGTCGGCGAAGCCCGAGGTGTACGAGTACACGCTGTAGGCCAGGCCGCGCTTCTCGCGGACCTCCTGGAACAGGCGGGACGACATGCCGCCGCCGAGGGCCGTGTTCAGCACGCCGAGGGCCCAGCGGCGCTCGTCGGTGCGGGCGAGGCCCGGCATGCCGAGGACGACGTGTGCCTGTTCGGTCTTGCGGCCGAGCAGTTCCACGCGGCCCGCGGTGCGGATGGTGCGGCTGCCGTCGCGCGGGGCGATCGGGGCCGCCGCGTCGTTCTTGAAGGCGCCCGCCTTCTCGAAGGCCGCGCGGACCTGTCGTACGACCTTGTTGTGGTCGATGTTGCCGGCGGCCGCCACGACCAGGTGGGTCGGGTCGTAGTGCTTCTTGTAGAAGCGGCGGATGCGGTCCGCGGTGAGGGCGTTGACCGTGTCGACCGTGCCGAGGACAGGGCGGCCGAGGGGGTTGTCGCCGAACATCGTGTGCGCGAAGAGGTCGTGCACGCAGTCGCCCGGGTCGTCCTCGGTCATCGCGATCTCTTCGAGGATCGCGCCGCGTTCGACGTTGACGTCCTCTTCCCGTATCAGGGAGCCCGTGAGCATGTCGCAGACGACGTCGATGGCGAGGGGCAGGTCGGTGTCGAGCACGCGCGCGTAGTAGCACGTGTACTCCTTCGCCGTGAACGCGTTCATCTCGCCGCCGACCGCGTCGATGGCGGAGGAGATGTCCAGCGCGCTACGCCGGGAGGTGCCCTTGAAGAGCAGGTGCTCCAGATAGTGCGTGGCGCCGTTCAGGGCCGGGGTCTCGTCGCGGGAGCCCACGTGCGCCCAGATGCCGAAGGTCGCGGAGCGGACCGAGGGCAGGGTCTCGGTGACGATGCGCAGGCCACCCGGGAGGGTGGTCTTGCGGACCGTGCCGATGCCGTTCTCGCCCTTGATGAGGGTTTGGGTACGGGCGACGGCCCGCGCCTCCGAGGAGGTGCGGGCCGTCGCCTCGAAGCCACGGGGCGTCACTTGTCGCCGTCGTCCTTCTTGTCGTCGTCGCCTTCTTCACCCTCGATGACCGGGATCAGGGAGAGCTTGCCGCGGGAGTCGATCTCGGCGATCTCGACCTGGACCTTCTGGCCCACGCCGACAACGTCCTCGACGTTCTCCACGCGCTTGCCGCCCGCCAGCTTGCGGATCTGCGAGATGTGCAGCAGACCGTCCTTGCCCGGGAGCAGCGACACGAACGCACCGAAGGTCGTCGTCTTCACGACGGTGCCCAGGTAGCGCTCGCCGACCTCCGGCATGGTCGGGTTGGCGATGCCGTTGATCGTGGCGCGGGCGGCCTCGGCGGCCGGGCCGTCGGCGGCACCGATGTAGATGGTGCCGTCGTCCTCGATCGTGATCTCGGCGCCGGTGTCCTCCTGGATCTGGTTGATCATCTTGCCCTTGGGGCCGATGACCTCACCGATCTTGTCCACGGGGATCTTGACCGTGATGATCCGCGGAGCGTTCGGGGACATCTCGTCCGGCGTGTCGATCGCTTCCATCATCACGTCGAGGATGTGGAGGCGGGCGTCACGGGCCTGCTTGAGGGCAGCGGCCAGGACGGAGGCCGGGATGCCGTCCAGCTTGGTGTCCAGCTGGAGCGCGGTCACGAACTCCTTGGTGCCGGCGACCTTGAAGTCCATGTCGCCGAAGGCGTCCTCCGCACCGAGGATGTCGGTGAGGGCGACGTAGTGCGTCTCGCCGTTGATCTCCTGGGAGATCAGGCCCATGGCGATGCCGGCGACCGGGGCCTTGAGGGGCACACCGGCGTTCAGCAGCGACATGGTGGAGGCGCAGACCGAGCCCATGGACGTCGAGCCGTTGGAGCCGAGGGCCTCGGACACCTGACGGATCGCGTACGGGAACTCCTCGCGCGTCGGCAGAACCGGCACGATGGCGCGCTCGGCGAGAGCACCATGGCCGATCTCGCGGCGCTTCGGGGAGCCGACGCGGCCGGTCTCGCCAACGGAGTACGGCGGGAAGTTGTAGTTGTGCATGTAGCGCTTGCGGGTCACCGGCGAGAGGGTGTCCAGCTGCTGCTCCATACGGAGCATGTTCAGGGTGGTGACGCCCAGGATCTGGGTCTCGCCACGCTCGAACAGCGCCGAACCGTGCACGCGCGGGATGGCCTCGACCTCGGCGGCGAGCGTACGGATGTCCGTGACACCGCGGCCGTCGATGCGCTTCTTCTCCTTGATGACGCGCTCACGGACCAGGGACTTGGTCAGCGAGCGGTACGCGGCGGAGATCTCCTTCTCGCGGCCCTCGAACTCCGGCAGGAGCTTCTCGGCGGCGAGCGCCTTGACGCGGTCCAGCTCGGCCTCGCGCTCCTGCTTGCCGGCGATGGTGAGCGCCTGCGCGAGCTCCGGCTTGACGGCGCCGGTGAGGGCCTCGAGGACGTCGTCCTGGTAGTCCAGGAAGATCGGGAACTCGGCGGTCGGCTTGGCGGCCTTCGCGGCGAGGTCGGCCTGGGCCTTGCAGAGCACCTTGATGAAGGGCTTCGCGGCGTCCAGACCGGCGGCGACGACCTCCTCGGTCGGCGCCTCGGCGCCGCCCTTGACCAGCTGGATGGTCTTCTCGGTGGCCTCGGCCTCGACCATCATGATCGCGACGTCGCCGTCCTCCAGGACGCGGCCCGCGACGACCATGTCGAAGACGGCGTCCTCGAGCTCGGAGTGCGTCGGGAAGGCCACCCACTGGTTGTTGATCAGCGCGACGCGGACGCCGCCGACCGGGCCGGAGAAGGGCAGACCGGCCAGCTGCGTGGACGCGGACGCGGCGTTGATCGCCACGACGTCGTACAGGTGGTCGGGGTTGAGCGCCATGATCGTGGCGACGACCTGGATCTCGTTGCGCAGGCCCTTCTTGAAGGACGGGCGCAGCGGGCGGTCGATGAGGCGGCAGGTGAGGATCGCGTCCTCGGAGGGGCGGCCCTCACGGCGGAAGAAGCTGCCGGGGATCTTGCCGGCGGCGTACATCCGCTCCTCGACGTCCACCGTCAGCGGGAAGAAGTCGAGCTGGTCCTTGGGGTTCTTGGAGGCGGTGGTGGCCGACAGCACCATGGTGTCGTCGTCCAGGTACGCCACGGCGGAGCCGGCGGCCTGCTTGGCCAGGCGGCCCGTCTCGAAGCGGATGGTGCGGGTGCCGAAGGAACCGTTGTCGATAACGGCCTCGGCGTAGTGGGTCTCGTTCTCCACTAGCGTTTTCTCCGATACTTTTCGTCTTTTGTCCTTGTCTGCCCGTGTGGCAGGAGGACCGTCACGGAGAAGCGCTCCACTGGTGCGGGCCGGTCTTCGATCGAAGCACCCGGGGCTCACTTCCCCCGGGGGCCACTACCGAGGACCGGCGGCGGCGAGGTGCGCTTCTCGCTGTGTCGTACGTATTGCGTTGTGCTACCACACTACAAAGGGGCAGTGACACTCCGCATGTTTCCGTACGTACGGACGTTTCCGTACGTACGGCAAAGGGAGCGGTCCCGACCCTTCGGGAACCGCTCCCCCTGCACGGCGTCTTACTTGGCGCCCGCCGCACCACGGCGGATGCCGAGGCGGTCGACCAGCGCACGGAAGCGCTGGATGTCCTTCTTGGCCAGGTACTGCAGCAGGCGACGGCGCTGACCGACCAGGATCAGCAGACCACGACGGGAGTGGTGGTCGTGCTTGTGGGTCTTGAGGTGCTCGGTCAGGTCCGAGATCCGGCGCGAGAGCATGGCGACCTGGACCTCGGGGGAGCCGGTGTCGCCCTCCTTCTGGCCGAACTCGGTGATGATCTGCTTCTTCGTAGCGGCGTCGAGCGACACTCGTACTCCTCGTAGTCTTCAGAGTTGCCACCGAGTGCCCCCGGTCTTTGTCTCGGGGGAGCTTCCGTTACTCGGGAGGCGGGGATCCGCTGGGCGCGGCCTCCAGGTCCCGCAGGTGAACCTGCGGGGGCTCCGGGGGTGCGTACACAAACGGCCGTCACACAGCGTACCAGCCGGTGGGGCCGCTACTTCACGGCCATGCTCTCGATGCCCAGGACGAGATACACCCACCTGGGCTGTCCCTTGGCGGGCCCGTCGACCTTCTTGACGCCGAAGAAGATGCGGCCGTCCTGGACGACGATGTCGTTGTAGTCCGTCATCGTCATCAGATCGGCCTCCTCGGGGAGGTCGAAGTAGAGGTACGGGTTCTCCGTGCCCTTGTGCGGATCCAGGGTGACCAGTCCCGACGGCATGACGTGCTGGTCGGTCACGCGTACGGCCAGGAGTTCGTCACCGCTCATCCGTACCGGGTACAGCAGGGAACCGGGACCGGAGTCGAACTTCTTGGTGGTCTTTCCGGTCGCCAGGTCGAAGCCGATGATCCAGTTGGAGTTGATCAGCTCGCCCGAGTCCTTGCTGCGCAGGAAGACCTGGCCGGCGCCGACCGCGATGGTCGGGCAGTCCTCGGTGTTCAGGAAGTCGTCGTACGAGCACTCGCCGACGTAGGTGCCGTTCTGGAGGCGGACCACGGCGCGGGGCTTGCCCGAGGCGTCGAGGGAGAGCATCTCGGAGATGCCGATCCCGCCGGCCTGGACGGCGAGGACGGGCGGCTCGGCGGAGGGGATGTTCAGGTCACGGATGCCCTTGGCGGCGGAGTACGTCCACAGGACCTTGCCGGTTGCCGGGTCCACCTTGCGTGCCTTGTAGGTGGTGGCGTCCGTCGAGTCGGCGGGGGCCTTGTCGTTCCAGCACTGCTGGCGCACCAGCAGTGCGCCTCCGCCCGCTGCGCCCATGTCCTGGCAGGGGCCGGCGGACATCGTCTCCCACGCGCGCGTGCCGTCCTTCATGCGGTACGCGTCCGTGCCGCCGCCCCAGGTGACGACGACCGTGCCGTGCACCAGGGTCACGCTCGGGGTGTCCTGGGAGTCGCCGCCCGTGGCCATGCCGTGGCCGTCGCCCAGTTCGGAGACGGGGAAGTCGGCGTCCCAGATCTCACGGCCGTCGTCGAGGTCGAAGAAGGCCACGTGGTTGCAGAAGGCGTTGCCGCGGTCGTTGGCGCGGAACAGCACGGCGGTGCGGTGGTCGTTGGTCACATGGCGGGTGTAGCCGCAGATCGGGCCGTCGAGGGGGAGCTTCCACTTCTCGTCGCCGGGGGCGGCGTCGGTGCCTATGCGCAGCCCGATGACGGTCTTGTTGATGCCCTTGGCGAGGATCTTGTCCGTGGCCCACATGCCGGGCATCTGGTAGTGCTCACCGGGGCTGAGGTCGTCCACGGAGAAACGGAAGGCCATCTTTCCGGTGGGACTCGCGGGCTTCTTCTCCACGGTCTCCCGGATGTCGAGCGGTCCCTGCCGGGTGGCCGCCCCGTTCGAGGTCTGCGTGCCGTCGCCGGCACTCCACAGGAGCCAGCCACCGGCGCCGAGTGCCCCGGCCAGCACGAGTGCGAGCAGCGCCAGGGGCCACTTCGGGCGGCGCTTTTGCCGTGGGGGCTGCGCGGGCGGGGCGGGCTGCGCGTACATGGGAGGGGGCGGGCCGAAGCTCACGCGTGGGTCCCTTTCCTGTGGGGTTCTGCCGTGACCGGAGGTGCGGATTCCGTTGCCGTGCTCACGCCGACGCCCCACGCCCTGCGTGCAGGGGGTGGGGCGTTCGGGTGTGTCGCCGGGCGGGTGTCAGTTCCCGATGCCGCCGCGGACCTTGCCGTAGACGTCGAGGACCGCCAGGCAGACGGGGACCAGGGAGAGCAGGACCAGCGAGTCCGCGAGGTCGAGCATGCGGCCCCAGAACGGGGAGAGGCCCTTCTGCGGCACGATCAGGGCGATCGCGATCAGGAGCAGCACACCGGCCGCGACCGAGGCGCCGAGCCACAGGGTCCGTACGTTGACCGGGCCGTGGTTGTTCTGGAGCAGCTGGATGATGATGTCGGCGGGCGGCGAGATCGCCAGGCCGAGGACCAGCAGGCCGAGCGTGATGACACCGGCCACGAACAGGCAGGTGACCTGGGCGGTGTAGCGGAACAGACGCGCCCGCAGCATCGCGGCGAGGCCGGTGCACAGGGCCAGCAGCTGGGCCCAGCCGCTGTCGCTGAAGCCGAGCACCGCGCCGCCCGCGCCGACGATGACGGCGGCGCAGCCGCCCACCAGGCCGAGCAGCAGCTCGTGGCCGCGGCTGGTCTGGGCGACGATGCGCTGGACGTCGACAGCCTCGAGGTCGCCCTCACGGCCCTCACGGCGGGCCCGGGCGAGGTCCTCGGGGTTGCGGAAGCCGATCGGCAGCTTGGCGAACCGGGCGGACCAGCCGGGCAGGAAGCCGACGACCGCCAGGGCCACCACCGAGGTGCCCGCGGCGATCTCCCGCGGCGCCGCGTCGGTCAGCACCCCGCAGAACACGGCGAGCGTGCCGATCGCGGAGGCCAGGGCGGCGGCCACGAACGGGGCGTCGCCCTGCGGCAGCAGCATGATCAGCACGACGGAGAACAGCAGTACGGCGACACAGCCGACGAGGAACTGGAGCCTTCCGGGGCCTTCGTGCGCGCCCTGCGCGAGGACGCCGGAGCCCGCGATGAGCGCGTGCGGCAGCGCCGAGATGCCGAGCGCGACGGCGGAGCCCCGGTCGTCGTAGACCCGGGCCCGTACACCGGCGAGTGCCGTCAGGCCCAGCGCGGTCACGCCCGCGAGGATGCCCTGCAGGCCGTGCATGTCGTGCCGGATCGGGTCCGCGAACCAGAAGACGAAGCCCAGCATGACCAGCAGCAGCGAACCGGCGACGAGACCGGCCACCCGCATCAGGTTGTCGTTCCAGCTGCGGATGTCCTGCTTGACCGCGGCGGCGATGGCGTCCACGACGTCGTCGTGGACGGCCGGCGGCAGGGAGTCGGCGAAGGTCCGCAGCAGCAGCACCTCGCCGTCCCTGACCCGGTGCTCCAGCAACGAACGGCTCGCGTCGAGCACCTGACCCTCGCGGGTCACCAGGTGATAACCGGCAAGACTGGTGTCCGCCTGGACCAGGCCCGAGAGCCTGATGATCTCAGGAAAGAGGTCCTGGATCGGCAGGTCCTCCGGCAGCGCGACATCGACTCGGCTGTCCGGCGCTGCGATGGTGATTCGGCAGAAACCTGTCGAAGTCCCCGTGCTCACCTGGTGTTCCCCCTGCTAGACAAGGCTGCTTCATGCAGTTCGTACGACGCGAAGCGCCACCCTATCCCTTGCCGTACGGGGTGTTGGGGCTGCCTCCCTCAATTCTCCCCGTACCCCCTTCGCATCTCCATCCTCCTGGCTCTCCTGCGGTCCAGGGGCATCAGTAGGATCGACGCCAACGCGAACGACGCCTACGCGAACGGGAACACGTCGCGGTACACGGGGGCGTCGATGCCAGGACGTATCAATCACGAAGGATGAGTGCATCGGTGAGCGTCGTCATCATCAAACGGCCACCGCGGATACCACCCCCGGTGGTGCCGGACGGCGAGGTCAAACTGGAGACGCCCCCCGAGATCCCTCGTGAGGGCGACGAGAGCATGCTGATGAACCTGCTGCCCATGATGGGCATGCTGGGTTCCGTCGGCTTCTTCTTCATGCCCAACCTCCCCCCCTATATGAGGGTGGTCGGCGGGCTGATGCTCGCCTCGACGCTGGCCATGGCCATCGCGCAGTTCGCCAAGTCCCGGCAGGGCGGCGGCGCGGGGATGGCGCAGGACCGCCGTGACTACTTCCGCTATCTGGAGCAGGTCCGCAAGGACGTGCACAAGACGGCCGAACTGCAGCGGCGCAGCCAGCTCTTCCAGCACCCGGACCCGGAGCAGCTGTGGGCGGTGGCGGCCGACGGCAAGCGGCTGTGGGAGCGGCGCCCGACGGACGCGGACTTCGCCTCGGTGCGGATCGGCCGCGGGGTCCAGCAGCTGAACACGCCACTGGTGGCCCCGGACACGGCGCCCAAGGAGGAGCTGGAGCCGCTGACCGCGGCGGCCATGAAGGCCTTCCTCGACGCCCACGGCAGCCTGCACGACCTACCGGTCTCGATCTCGCTGCGGGCCTTCTACCACGTGACGATCTGCGGGGACACGGACACGGTCTACGGAAATGCCCGTGCCGCTATTTCCCAGTTGGCGACGCTGCACTCGCCGGAGGACCTGATGGTCGCCGTGGTGGCGCACCCCTCGGCGGCGGCGGACTGGGACTGGATCAAGTGGCTGCCGCACAGCCAGCACCCGAAGGCCAAGGACGGAGCGGGCTCGGCCAGGCTCCTCTTCGACGACCTCGGGGAGCTGGAGGAGGCGCTGGCGGGCCAGTTGGAAGACCGGCCCCGCTGGAACCGCGAAGCGACCCCTGTCTACGACCAGCCGCATCTGATCGTGGTCCTCGACGGCGGCACCGTGCCGCCGGACTCCGAACTCGCCAGTTCCGAAGGGCTCCAGGGCGTCACCTTCCTGGAGATCGCCCCGGGCGAGCTGGAGGAGGAGCTGCGCGCCGGTCTGACGGCGTATGTGAAGCCGGAGCGGATGCAGCTGTTCGTCGGCCATGAGTCGGCGTACACCGGCAAGGCCGATGTGCTCAACCCGGAGCAGGCCGAGTCCCTGGCCCGGCAGCTGGCGCCCTTCCGGGTCGGTTCCGCGGAGGAGGGCGAACCCCTGCTCTCCAACCTGGACTTCACCGACCTGATGGGCATCGGCGACGCGGGCACCGTCGACGTCTCCCGCACCTGGCGGCCGCGCACCCTGCACGAGCGGCTGCGGGTGCCGATCGGTGTCGGCGAGAACGGCGAGCCGGTCATGCTGGACCTCAAGGAGGCCTCGCAGGAGGGCATGGGCCCGCACGGCCTGTGCGTCGGCGCGACCGGTTCCGGCAAGTCCGAGGTGCTGCGTACGCTGGTGCTCGGTCTCGCGGTGACGCACTCCTCGGAGACGCTGAACTTCATCCTCGCCGACTTCAAGGGCGGCGCGACCTTCGCGGGCATGGCGGACATGCCGCACACCGCGGCCGTCATCACCAACCTCGCCGACGACCTCACCCTCGTCGACCGCATGCGTGACTCGATCATGGGTGAGACGCAGCGCCGCCAGGAGCTGCTGCGCTCGGCCGGCAACTACGCCAACCTGCACGACTACGAGAAGGCCCGGGCCGCCGGCGCCGCCCTCGAACCGATGGCGTCGCTGGTGATCGTGCTCGACGAGTTCTCCGAACTCCTCACCGCCAAGCCCGACTTCATCGACATGTTCATCCAGATCGGCCGTATCGGCCGTTCGCTGGGCATCCACCTGCTCCTGGCCTCGCAGCGCCTGGAGGAGGGCAAGCTGCGCGGCCTGGACACCTATCTCTCGTACCGGATCGGTCTGCGGACCTTCTCCGCCGCCGAGTCGCGTACGGCGATCGGCGTCCCGGACGCCTACCACCTGCCGTCGATCCCCGGTTCCGGTTATCTGCGCTACGACACCGACACCATGGTCCGCTTCAAGGCGGCGTACGTGTCGGGGCCGTACCACGGCGAGGGGCCCTCCCGGGTGCACCGCTCGACGCAGCTGCGGCCCGCGCTGTTCACGGCGGAGCACGTGGCGCTGCCCCCGCAGCCGGTGGTCGAGGAGCCGGAGCCCGACAACCGGGTGGACGACGCGCTCGCCGACACCGTTCTCGACGTCCTGGTCGGCCGGATGGTCAACCAGGGACCGCCCGCCCACCAGGTGTGGCTGCCCCCGCTGGAGGAGGCGCCGTCACTGGAGCAGCTCCTCCCCCAGCTCGCCGTCCACCCGGAGCGCGGCCTGACCGCACCCGACTACACGGCGCTGGGCCGGCTCAATGTGCCGGTCGGTCTGGTGGACAAGCCGTTCGAGCAGCGGCGTGACGTGCTGTACCGGGACTTCTCCGGCGGTGCGGGCCACGGTCTGTTCGTGGGCGGTCCGCAGTCCGGCAAGTCGACGCTGCTGCGTTCGCTGATCTCCTCGTTCGCCCTCACCCACACCCCGTCCGAAGTGCAGTTCTACTGCCTGGACTTCGGCGGTGGCAGTCTGATCGCGATGGAGGAGCTGGCGCACGTCGGCGGGGTCGCGAACCGTCTCGACGCCGAGAAGGTGCGCCGTACGGTCAGCGAGGTCGAGGGGATCCTCAACTCGCGCGAGGAGTACTTCCGCACGAACAACGTCGACTCGATCCAGACCTACCGGCAGCGCCGGGCCGCGGGCCATCTGCCCGACCAGATCTGGGGCGACGTCTTCCTGGTCATCGACGGCTGGGCCATCTTCAAGCAGGACTACGAGCTGCTGGAGTCCACCGTCACGGAGATCGCGACGCGCGGTCTCGGCTTCGGTGTGCATGTGATCCTGACCGCGAGCCGCTACACCGAGGTGCGGCCCGCGCTCAAGGACATGCTGCAGAACCGCATCGAGCTCAGGCTCGGTGACCCGACGGAGTCCGAGGTCGACCGCAAGGTCGCCCAGAACGTCCCGGCCGCGGTGCCGGGCCGTGGTCTGACGCAGGACAAGCTGCACTTCATGACCGCGCTGCCCCGGGTCGACGGCTCCTCGGCGACCGAGGACCTGTCCGAGGCGACGTCGATCCTGGTCCGCGGCATCAACGACAACTGGCAGGGCAACCACGCTCCGGCCGTACGGCTGCTGCCCACGCTGCTGCCCTCGGACCGGCTGCCCAAGGGGTTCGAGCACCCGGACCGCGGTGTCGCCATCGGTATCGACGAGTCGTCGCTGTCGCCGGTCTTCGTCGACTTCGAGTCGGATCCGCTGTTCATCGTGTTCGGTGAGAGCGAGTCCGGTAAGTCCGCGATCCTGCGGCTGCTCGTCAAGCAGATCACCGAGCGCTACACGCCGGACCAGGCGAAGATCGTCATGGGCGACTACCGGCGTGCGCACCTGGAGGGTGTGCCCGACACCCACCTGTCGCGGTACTGCGCCTCGGCGCCCGCCCTCACGGAGACGCTGGAGGGCCTCGCGGGCTCGATGCACCGCCGTATGCCGGGCCCGGACGTGACACCCGAGCAGCTGCGCAACCGCAGCTGGTACAGCAGCCCGGACGCGTTCGTCATCGTCGACGACTACGACCTGGTGGCGACCGGCGTGAACCCGCTGGCCCCGCTGCTCGAGTATCTGCCGTTCGCCCGTGACATCGGTCTGCGCATCATCATCGCGCGCTCCTCGGGCGGTGCCAGCCGGTCGCTGTACGAGCCCGTGATGCAGCGGATGCGCGAGCTCGGCGCCCAGGGTCTGGTGCTCTCCGGCGACCGGGCGGAGGGTGCGCTGCTCGGCAACATCACGGCGTCCCAACTGCCGCCCGGCCGCGGGTACTTCCACACGCGGCGACGCGGTGGACAGCTGATTCAGACGGGCTGGCTGCCGGCCCGGTTCTGAGCGGCGACAGCTGCGGCACAGGGGGCGGTACCCACGCGGGTGCCGCCCCCCTGTGTCAGTGGGGACCGCTATGGTGGCGTTGCAAGAGAGAAGACGGGAAAAGACAAGCCACGGGGGGCAGTTGTGTCGTCGGACTTCATGGACTCCGATCCCAAGGTCCTCAAGACCGAGGGCTTCAACATGTACACGGTCGGCCAGGACTTCTCGAAGGCCGTCAAGGCCCTGCAGGACGGACTGACCGCGCTGGAGGGCACCGGCACCCCGCCCTGGGGTGACGACGACATCGGCGAGAAGTTCGGCGTCGCCTACACGGGCCTGCGCGACGGCATGTACCAGTCGATGGGCAGCCTGGCGGAGCGGCTGGCGGGGATGGGGATCGCCTTCACCAAGATGGGCGTGGCGCACGAGCAGAACGAGGCCGACCAGCTGGACATGTGGAAGGCGACGACCGCCGAGTACGACGGCCAGGTGAAGCTCCCGCCGGGCGTAGCACAGGGGACCTTCACCAAGGCGCAGAACACCTGATCCGTACCGGATGTGCGGCAGCGGACGGCACGGCTGCACCCGCGCAAGTAGGGTGAGTCGAGTTCGTCGTCACATGTCAGGAAGAGGCCCCGCAGCATGACCGAGGTACGGAACAACGAGATCGAGACTCCGGCCGAGATCAAGGCGCGCAAGGAGCGGGAGCGGGACGAGCTGTACGCGCTCGACATCTCGGGGGTCGAGTGGCACAGCGCCCCCGGCACCGAGGAGCACGAGGAGCGCGTCGAGATCGCGTACCTGCCCGAGGGCGCGGTGGCCATGCGCTCCTCCCTCGACCCCGACACCGTGCTGCGGTACACCGAGGCGGAGTGGCGGGCGTTCGTACTCGGGGCGCGGGACGGGGAGTTCGACCTGGAGCCGGCGCCGCACAACGGCGGGGTTCCGGCCGAGCAGGCGGACTAGGACCCGACCGGCGCCGCTCTCTCTTCGCACCGCGGGCGGCGCCGGTGATCAGTTGACGATGAGCCGGTGATGAGCCAGTGATCAGTACAGCGAGAATCCGCCGCTGTGCCGCCCCTGGCTCTTCTTCCCGGACTGCGTGAACCGGTCCTCGGACGTCCTCGGCTCGGGCTGTCCCGAAGGCGAGGAAGGGTCACCGCCGGTCAGCGGCTCCCCGTGCCTGACCCGGTCGCGCTCCTCCTCGGAGAGCGACTCCCACTGGCCGCGCAGGGACGCCATGCCGCCGCCCAGGGCGCGCGCCACCCCGGGGTCGTCCAGGGCGTCGCGAAGGGGGAGGCGGCCGGAGAGCAGCTTCTTCGCCGCCTCCTGGAGGTCCTTGCCGACGCCGTCGTTCTCGGACAGCCCCCGCAGGGCGGAGTTCAGGGAACGGATCTGCTCCGGTTCGAGTGCCTCGTCCAGCACACCGCGCTCCGGCGAAGCGCCCTGCGGATTCGGTGAGTTCTCGGGTCCCCTGGTCATGCCGCTTCTCCTCGCTGCCCTCGTCTCTCGGACACCCGAAGTATCTCCCGTCAGGTACGGCTGCCCTGCCAGCCCCCTCCGTCCGCGGCGCCGGAGGACAGTCTGCGCCAGTCAGCCTATTGTTGATCTCTGTTCGTTCACTCAGCCGCGCAATCAACCATGGGGCCCACCAGGCATGTCGACGCCTCCTCCGCAGTACCCGAACCAGCAGCCGTACGGGCAGCCGCAGCAGCCGTATGGATTCCCGCAACAGCCGCAGGCTCCGTATGGATACCCGCAACAGCCGCAGCCACAGCCGCCTCGGCGAAGCCCCCAACGCCCGCAGCAGGGCGGTCCGTTGCGCGTGGTGAAGGCCATCGCCATGGTCGTCGTGCTGTTCGGCGGTGTGGGTTACTACGTCTGGGACTACAACACCAGCCCCACGGGCGGCAAGGCGAAGGCGGAGGCTTCGGCGTCCGCGTCCGCCGCGGCTCACGACCCCGAGATCGGCGACTGCGTCAAGGTCAAGGACCCCAAGGGCGAACCGGTCACGACGGTCGTCGACTGCGGCTCCCCCGAGGCCGAGTACAAGCTGGGCGAGATGGTCCCTGGCGCGAACATGGAATGCGGGTCCCAGTACGACTACGGCATCCAGTACCACCGTCGGACAAGTGGCTACACCTTGTGCTTCACCAAGGTCTGACCTGGGCCACGCTCCGACGGGGGAGCTGCAACGGTTTTGTGACAGCAGCGCCCTGAAGTTGCGGAGGGGGGATCCGTAAACTTTGCGAACGGCTGTACTTCTGTGTGACTTCCCTTGACCGATGAGGGAGTTGTACGGCCGTGTCGTTTTACGGGGGTGCTTTCTGCTGTGTCGATGATGCTGCCGGACGAGCTCGAGTGGGTTCTCGAGATGCTCGGCTACAACTGGCCGACCGCGGACGAGGACAAGCTCAAGGACTCCGCCAAGCTGTGGCGGAAGTTCGGCGACGACGTCGCCGACCTTCACACCAAGGCGAACCTGAGCGCCGGCCAGGTGGTCGCGCACAACGCCGGCGAATCGATCGACGCGTTCACCAAGACGTACAAGAAGTTCGACGGCGGAGGCGGCGACGGCTATCTGGGCAACGCCGCCCAGGCCGCCTACCTCATCGCGAACGTGATGGAGGCCTGCGCCTACATCGTCGAGCTCGCGAAGTGGGCGGTGATCGCCCAGCTGATCGCCCTGGCCATCGAAATCGCCGCCGCCCAGGCCGCCGCGCCCTTCACCTTCGGCCTCTCCGAGGTCGGCGCGCTGGGGGCGACCCAGGTCACCCGGCTGATCGTGCGCCGCCTCCTCGACGAGCTCAAGGAGGCGCTGCTCAACGCGATCGTCGAGGCGATGAAGGAGCCCGCGATCTCGATGATCGAGGCGATCATCACCGACCTGATCCGCCAGACCGTGAACGTCGGCTTCGGCGCCCAGGAAGGCTACGACCTCGGCACAACCCTCAAGGCCGGTGCGGACAGCGCCTGGGACGCCATCAAGCAGACCCCGCAGACCCTCGCCGAGGGAGTCCGCGACAGCCTGGGCGAGAAGGCCGGGCACCGGGCGCACCATGCCATCGACAGCCGGATCGACGGGCACGGCGGGGGTTCCGAGGGCGGGCACGGCGACGGCGACTCCGACTCGTCCCGGGGGGACGGCGACTCCAACAGCCCGGACGGTGACAGCGGCTCCAACTCGTCTACCGGCGGGGGGAGTTCGGACTCGTCCTCCGGTTCCTCCTCCGACTCGTCTTCCTCCGGCTCGCACTCCGACGGCTCCGACTCGTCGGGGTCGGATTCCTCGACGTCGACGCGGGCAGGCAGCAACACCGGAGTGAACATCGGCGGCGGGATATCCGCCGACACCGGCGGCAACGGCATCGGCGGGCCGGACCTGGGGGCGGGGCCGGGATCCGACTCGGGGTCGGACTCCGGATCCGGCTCCGACTCGGGGTCCGACTCCGGGGCCCCGAGGCCGACGCCTTCCCACTCGGGTCCGACCCTCTCCGACTTCGACGATCCCTCACCGAGCGGAGCGCCGTCGACTGGCTCGGACTCCGGTGGTGTGTCCGACGGTCCGGGCGCCTCCGGCCCGTCCCACTCCGGCGGCGGCTCGCCGGTGTCCGGGATCGCGTCGCCGACCGTGCATTCCGTGTCGGCCGCCGCGGCGTCGGGGACGTCCCCGTCGACGTCGACGGGTGGCCACGGCGGGATCAGCACCAACATCGACAGCCTGGCCGCCAGCACCCCCACCCACACCAACGCGGCGCCCACGGCTGCTCCGACGACCGGTGACCCGTCCTCCGGCGGCGGGGGCGGGGCCCGTGCGGACGGCGGTTCCGGCATCCCCACCTCGCCCGTCGCGCCTTCTACGGCGGGTGGGGTGGGCGGCGGCTCACCTCACGGCGCTGCGGCCGGCAGCGGCACCTCGTCCGGCGCGGGCCCGAACAGCCCTGCGCCCAACTCCGGTACGGCGAGGCCCACTTCGGCCACCGCCTCCCCCACGGGGCCGGGGCCGGCCTCCACACCGAGTCCGACGTCCCCGTCCCGCAGCACCACGACCGCGTCGGCATCGGCGTCGGCGACGACGGACGGCCGCGTCGGGGCTGGTGCGGGTCTTCGGGTCTCCGACACGGGGGACAGGCGCGTCCCCGGTACGGCGGACGGCCGCACTCCCGGCACGCCGGACGGGCGTACACCGCCCCAGCGCACCCCGGGAAGCACGACGCCGGGGGACGGTACGACACCGAGGAACACGCCCGGTACGACGCCCAGGGACGGCACCACGCCTCGCGGCACCACGGACACGAGGCCGGGCGACGGCACGACGCCCCGCGGCACCACGGACACAAAACCGGGCGACGGCACCACGCCCCGCAACACCCCCGGCACGAGGCCGGGCGATAGCACGACGCCCCGCGGCACCACGGACCCCACGGGTAGCACCCGTACCAACACCACGGACCCGGCCGGCAACACTCGTAGCACCCCCGTCGGCCAGAACTCGAACACGAGCACCGCGACTCAGAACCCGGCCCAGTCGTCGTCCTCCAGAACCACATCGCCGTCCGCCGGCACCTCCACGTCGACGCCCTCCACCTCGACCGGCTCCGGTGCGGATCGCTCCTCGACGCCGGGCAACGGCACGTCGGACTCGTCGACGCCGGGCGGCCGTACCGCCGGGCCCTCGAGCCGGCCCGGCCCCGCCGACGCCTCCGGCACTCCCGGCTCCCCGAACCGGCCCGGCAACGGTGATCCCACCCCCAACAGGCCGCCTCAGCAGCCTGCGGGCAGCCCGCCCGGCTCCCCGCCGCAGCCGGCCGCGCAGCCCGACAACCCGCGACAACAGCACCAGCAGCAGGTGACGCCGGTCCCGGTCCACACCGTCATCCGCACCCCGGGCGCCCCGGCGGCACCATCGCACGCAGGTCCCGCCACGCCCCCCGCACCGGCCTCGCCCCAGGCCACCCCCGGCAACGCCGACCACCAGCAGCATCCGCAGCAGGACAGCCTGGAGGACATCCGTGCCGACCTGGACCACCACCCCGGAGGCCTGACCGAGCCCGACCCCGCCGATCAGCAGGCTCTGGTCGACGCGGTGCCGCACAACGAGGACGGCACCCCGCAGCGCTTCCCCGATCCCTTCGGCTCCTGGGCACAGCTCCAGAACGACGGTGGCAACACCGTCCCCGGACGCAGCAACAACTGCGCCGACTGCTCCCGCTCCTTCCTGGAGACCTGGTACGGCAACCCCCAGGTGTCGGCCCCGCGCACCCTCGACACCGACGCGAACGGCAAGCCGGACTACTGGTCCCCCGAGGACAACGCGAACGACAACCAGATCCGCTGGGCGGGTGCCCCCCACACCTACGCGGGCCGGGGAGACGACCCTCACACGCCCGCCCGTATCGCCTGGGACCTCCAGCAGGCCGGACACGGTGCCGCGGCCATCGTCCAGGTCGGCTGGCCCAACAACGGGGGCGGCCACGCCTTCAACGCCGTCAACCACCACGGCAACATCATCTGGATCGACACCCAGACCGGAGACGTCAGCCACAACCCGCTCCACATCTCCAACGCGGAACACGTCTGGCACATCCCCCTGGACGCCGACGGCAACCCGCTGCACCCCGCGGTGCCCGAGGCCAAGGACTCCGCGGACCAGAACGACGATGCGCAGGCCCAGAGCGACGGCGAAGCCCAGCCGGAGAACTCCGAGAACTCCGAGAACAACGACGGACAGCCGGACAGCGCGCAGCCCCAGACCCAGACGCCTCAGAACGAGGCCTCGGGCGACACCCCGAAGCAGGCCGACGACCCGGCGCAGCAGCCCTCCAGCACCGACCCGACGGCGACGAAGGACGAGCCCGGGGACGAGAACGGCCGGGCGCGGAGCGAGAGCGACAACCCGTCCGAACCGGACCGCGCCCCCGATGGCCGGCAGCCGTCCCCGGACGACAGCGACACCGATCAGCGGCAGGAGCAGTCTCCCGACAGTCCCACCGAACACAAGCGCCCGTCCCCGGACGAGGCGCCCCGCCCCGACGAGCAGGGCCGCACCCCCGGCAAGGAGTCCGAGCAGCAGAGCCCCACGCCCTCGGACCCCCGTGCGTCCGACCCGCAGCACCGGCACACCACGGACCCGCACACCCCGGACCCCCGTACCCGGGACCCCCGTACGCCCGATCCGCGTACGCCCGATCCCCGTGTTCCAGACCCGCGAACGGCCGATCCGCGGACCTCGGAGCCGCCTCGGGACACCCCCGAGCACAAGCATCCGGAGAGCAACGACCGCCCCGACGGTCAGCGCCCGGACACCGAGCCGAGGCCGGACCGCACGCACCCCGACCACCCCGACCACCCCGACCACGGCGCGGATCCGCGGTCGGAGACGTCGGACCACGACCGGCCCGCGAACCCGGACCAGGCACACCCCGAGAACTCGGATCCGTCGGCGGCCGACGAGCACCGTGACCGCCCCGGCAGGATGACCAAGGACTCCGCGGTCCCCGCCCACGAAGGCCTGCCGGACGGCAGGAACGCCGATGCGTCACGGCACATCCAGGAGTCCACGGCAGGCAAGAAGCCCTTGTACGGGGAGATCACCCCCGAGCACGCGGCCCCTCCGAAGCCGGAGGCACAGCACCACCCCGAGGGTCCGGCACAACCGGCGGGCGATCCGGTCAACAACCCGCAGTCGGACCAGGAGTGGGCCGACCACATGGTCCATCTCGCCAACACGGACCCCAAGTTCTTCGAGAAGTACTACCGGCCGACCGACGGTCACCGGTGGTCGCGCCACGACCGGTACATGGGTCACCAACTGCCCGTTCTGCGGGCCACGGGAGACCCGCACCGGCCGTGGATGGCAGCGAGCAATGTGCTGCCCGCCTCGCCTCCCCGCTACGTCGACCCGAACGTGAAGCCGGTCGGGCGGACCGAGGGTGGTCCCTCCGACGAGACGCTCGGCAAGCTGGACGAGCGTGCCGCCTCCCGGGCAGACGCGATCGAAGCGGACCGGGAGCCGCACACGGCGAGGGAGGCGGCCAAGAAGGCCCTTGACGCGAACGACACTCCTGAGAACAGAAAAGCCTTCGAAGAGGCCGACAACGTGCACAGGCCGCTCCACGCGGCGCGAGGCAAGGAGAGCGAGCGGTACGGAGACGAGGTCGCCGAGTACCACGCGATTCCGAACGAGTTCCCGGGTGCGGTCCGCGTCGACAACCGGGCCGAGGGCAACAACCGCTTCGACCAGGTCTACACCGCACCGCCGGACGCGACCGATCACGACTACGTGGTCGTGGAGTGCAAGGGTTCCCTCAGGGCGCACGAAGGCGAACGTCAGGGGCTCCCGCTCGGAGCGGACGACCCCGACCGTCCCGAGCCGGGAGAAGGCCACGACGGGCAGGACACGGCTGCGGACGAGGGTCAGGACGCACCGGACGGCAGCGCACCGGCGAACCCGGCCGTGCCGCAGGTCTCGCAGGGCACTCGTGAGTACTTCAAGACGATCCTGCACGAGATGCGCATGCGAGGCTTGCGCGGGCTGGACGAGGCAGCCGCTGAGCCCGACCCGGCGAAGGCCGAGGCCAAACGCAAGGCTGCCCAGGACGAACTGGACCTGGCACGCGACCTGCGCAAGGCCCTCAAGGAGGGGCGCGTGAGGTACATGCTGGTGCAGGGGAACTCCGACGAGGCCAAGAAGACGCACGAGGGATACCTGATGAAGGAGTACGACATCAGGCCTCCCAAGAAGGATGGAAATGATCAAGATTCCACGCCATGAGTTTCCCACCGGCGCTCTGCCGCAGGTGCTGGAAGAGCTCCAGACAGAACTGGAGGAGGAGCTGGAGGACCTCGAGGAGAGCCCCGAGTGGTTCACCACGGCCCTGCGCTCAGCGACCACCATCCTCAACCGGCGCTGCTCCGGGGATCCCACGGCCGACAGGCTGGAGACCTGGGAAGCCTGTGTCACCGCGATGCAGGTGGGCTCCGCCCTCTTCACCGCGGCCCGGGCGACGACCCCCACCGTCGAGTGCCGGATCGGCCACAAGCAGCGCGTCCTGCGTTCCGGTGCCGGGCCCTGGGCCCACGCGGGCAACTGGCTCACGGCGTTCTGGCTGGCCTGCGTATGCCGCGAACGGCAGCGCACCACCGACCTGTGCCAGGTCCCCGTCTCCCTGCTGCGCGCTTCCGGGGCCGACTTCGACGAGTACGTCTACGCCTGGGTCGAAGCCCTGCAGGCGTACTGGCTCAAGCAGCCGAGTCTCGGCGACAAGCTGGTCGCGGCCGTGGACGGAACCGACCCGGACGTGCTGCGGCCCGCCTCGCGAAGCGCCGTACTGCGTCTCATGTATCCGCCCATGAACCTCCTCACCCAGCTGGTCCGCGGCGACCAGGACAGGTTCAACACCGAACTGGCCAAGGCCGTCGAATGGCACAAGGAGTACTGGACCAGCGACGAGGAACGGGCGCGCGACTCCGACGGCCTCATCGCCCTGGGCCCGCTGGCCGTCGCCTGCCTGGCCCAGGACTCGGGGTTCACCATCGAGGTCGAGTCCGAGTACCTGCCCAAATACCTCCTCGACGGCGGCTGGTACGGCGAGTTCCCGACCTGACCCCCGCTCCGACCCCCGACAAGGAGTCGCCCGTGGCCCCGGGGGCCGCCGAGACCCGGCACCTGGCTCAACGCCTTCCGGCTCGCCCGTGTCCGCCGTGAGAAGAGGCTTCCCCGCGTGACCGACGACTCCGACCGAGCAACACCAGAGAGGAAGCCCATGGCTCCCGACACGCCCGTCCCCACACCCCAGGGTCCGCCCACCACCCCGGACCAGGCCGTCCAGATCGTCCTCAGCCGCTACGCCCAGCCCAGACTCCCCGACGGCACCCCCGCCGAGCTGCACGTCCACGAGTTCGACATCGGCTACCTGGTGTACGCGGTCTTCCCGCCCCCCGCCGAGACCGCCGGCCCGCCCCGCCCCGCCCCGCCCGGCGGAGCCAAGATCGTGGTGTCGAAGGAGACCGGTGAGACCGTGACCGTCCCGAACTTCCCGACCGAGCAGGCGATCGCGCTCTACCGCAAGAACCTGGAGCGCAACGCCTGACCACCGTCCGACACTCCGGCACCCGCGAGGACCCGCATCGATGACCGCCCCGACCACCGGCTACGCACTCCACCCCTACATAGGCGGCCGCACAGCCGTGCTGCGCGCACTCGCCGCCTGGCGGACGGAGCGGCCCGGTGCGCCCCGCGTCACCATCCTCACCGGCAGTCCGGGCAGCGGGCGTTCACACCTGCTCACCGGCTTCCTGATGCTGTGCGATCCGGAGTTCCGGGGACGGCTGCCGCTGGCGGACCTCGACCCGTCGACCGTACCGCCCGCACTCCCCGCCCCCGCGGTGCCGAGCGCGGCCGGGCTGACCGCGGCGCAGCTCGGGTGGCTCATCGCGGACCACTTCGGGCTTCGGCCCACCCGTGTCGAAGAGGTGTACGCCGCCCTGGGCGCCCTCGGCCGGACCGAGACCCTCGTCGTGCCCGATGTCGACCGGGCGGGACCGGTGCGTACGACGGGTGAGCCGGCCCGCGTCGTGCGGGAAGTGCTCGAGCCACTCGCCACCACCTCCACCATCCGGCTGCTCACGGACGTGCCGCGCGGTCTCGCCACCCAGCTCGCCGCCGCGCTCCCGCCGGGCACGGCCCGGATCATCGACCTCGACGACCCGCAGTGGGCCGACCCGCACGGCCTGGTACTGCAGGCGGACGCACTGCTCAGCCCGGAGTCCGGGGCACCGGAGCTGCCCTTCACCACGGATCGTCCGGCGCGGCGCGCCCTCGCCGAGGCGATCGGGCGCCGGGCCGGCACCAGCCCGCTCACCGTGCAGCTCGCCGTCCAGAGCATCCTGACGAGTCCGGCCGCCGGGGCCCCGCACGACGAGGCCCTCCTGCCCTCGTCCCCCGGCCAGGCACTCGACCTGCACGCCCGCCGCCTCGGCGCGGACCCGCAGACCCTGCGTCAGCTCCTGGCGCCGCTGGCCCTGGCGGAGGGCGAGGGTCTGCCCCTCGACCTCTGGATACGGCTGGTCAACGCCCTTGCGGGCAGGGACATGAGCGGCGCCCTCGCGCACAGCGGCGCCCTGGCCGGTCCGTTCGTCGAGTCGCTCCGGCAGGACGGGGACGGCAGCGCGCGGACGCTGCTACGGCTGCTGCACCCGGCCATCGGCGAGGAGATCCGGGCCGGTTTGCCGAGCGTCCGCGCCGCGCAGACGCAGATCGCGATGACGCTGCTGGAGGCCGTGCCGGACCAGGACTGGAGCAAGGCCGACCCGTACGTACGGGACCACATCGCGGGCCACACCCTGGAGGCGGGCCTGCTGCCCCAACTCCTCACGGATCCCGGGTTGTTCGTGCACGCCGACCCGGTACCGCTGCGCGCCGCCGTCGATGCCGTACCGACCGGGGAACTCGGCGCACCGGCCCGTACATACCTGCGCACGGCTCCCCTGCTGGCCCGCGCCCAGGCCCCTGCGATGCTGCGTGCCGCGCTGCTGGAGACGGCATTCGTCGAGGACGGCCTGCCCGAGTACGCCGACGCCATCCACGGCCGGCTCGGCCTCGACCTGCCCTGGCGCACCCTGTGGAGCCTGCCCGTCCCCGGCGTCAGCGCGGTGAGCGTCGGCCGTCCGGCCCGTCCGGAAGGACCGGCCGCTCCCGTCGCCGTGCTCACCGTCCCGACGGGCACGCTCGTCCACGGCCTCGCAGGACCGGACGATCCGGGCGAGACCGACCCTGGAGAGGTCCTGCCCCTCTCCGAGGAGGCGCGGGCCGCCGCTCCGCTGGCGCTGAGCCGGGGCGCCGACTACGTGCGGGTATGGGACCGGGCGACGCAGGACATCGTGGCCGCGCTGCTCTCCGACACACCCGTCACCGCGGCCGACCTGTCCCCCGACGGCATCCTCGTCGTCGCCACCGAGCACGGCGCGAAGGCTCTCCGCATCACCGGGCACCGGCTCGGCCGCACCCCGTCCGCCTGACCGTCACATCGACGCCCTGTCGGACAACACCCTTCACGCAGCCCGCTCCGGCTCCACCGTCTGCCTCCTGATCTCACTGATAACTTGCTGGTTCTGCCAGTCACCTCCATTGAGTCCACGGGGAATCATGAGCCAGCCGCCGTTCCAGCCGCCGCAGCAGCCACCACAGCCACCGCTGAACCACCCGAACCCCTACGCCCAGCCGGCCCCTCCGCAGCAGCCGGGGTTCGGACCGCCCGGTCCTCCCCCCGGGCAGCCCCCGATGTACGGCGGACCGCACCCCGCCCCTCAGGGGCAGCCGCCGATGTACCCGATGCAGCCGGCACCGCCGTTCCAGGCGGCCCCCTTCGGGCAGCGGCCGAATGCGGGCGGTAACGCCGTCGGGGCGGTGTTCCTCGGGTTGCTGGTCTCCTTCGTCGTGTCGGCGCTCTACACCGGCCTCATCCTGGCGACCTACAAGGACATCACGTCCACCACCGTGGCCAACACCCTCTCCTTGGGCCATGCACTTCTCAATGGCGCGATCGTCGGCGCACTGGTCGGCAAGGTGGGGCGCGGCAGCAACGGTGCCCGGATCGGCGGAGCCGTCGTCGCCGCGCTCGGCGCCTTCTTCGGCGACGCCAACGCCCTCCCGCTCATCATCGCCAAGGAACAGTCGTTCATGGCGCTCAAGGACATGCTGGAGTACAACCCGTTCCTCCCGGCCAAGGCCTGGTGGCACAGCGATGCCACCGGTGGAGTCGACTGGTTCTCCCTGCTCAGCCTCGTACTCGCCGCAGGCGCCGCCTGGGGCATCGCGTACCTCATCGGCAACAGGCGTCGTCCCGCATGACTGTCTCCTCTGCGGTGCGCCGCACCCGCAGAGGAGTACTCGATCGAGCTGTGCCCCCATGCTCCCGTCGACCGCGACGACCCGGTGCTGTGGCCCCTGGTCCGCGACGGGCGGATCCTCGCGCTGACGTCCGGCCTCCCACCCCGCGGACAATGTGGCGGTTCGGAGGAGAACTGCGTGATCGATGGTCAAGGGATCTGCGGGAGCCCTGAGTTGGGGCCCACGGAGCCCGACCCACCCGTACGATGACGGCCGCATTCGAACGAGTTCGCGTTGGTCCACTACAACCAGAGCCCGGCAGCTGGCTTGTATCGGGGGAGTTCTCCATGGCAGACATCGACATCGAGGCCGCGCGGGTACGCGCCGCGGCCGACGACACCCAGTCCCTCTCCCACCAGGTGATGAAGCGCCTGAGCCACTCCCTCGACACCAGCGACGACGTCTACGCCTCCCACTACGGCAACGGCTGGGAGAGCCCGGTCCAACTCAGGGTGTGCGCCCTCAAGTGGGAGGACCACATGGTCTCCCTCGCCAAAAGGATGGGCGAGCTCAGCCAGAAGCTGCGGGACTCCGCCGACGGCTACGACCGCGCGGACGCCGAGGCGGAGTCACGACTGCGGGCCGGCCTGGGCGACCTGGGGAAGGCCTGACCATGGTCTCGTATCAAGGGGTCAACAGCGCCCGACCGAGCACGTGGGCGACCGCCGCCGACGAATGGCACGCACTCGCCAAGTACGCCCTGGACGCGGCGAAGGACCTGCGTGAGTACGGTGCCAAGCCGCTCAAGGACAACTGGACGGACGAGGTCGGTGCAACGGCAGCCGCGCAGTTCGAGCTGCTCGCGAACCAACTGGAGGCGGCGTACGACATCCTCCTCGCCGTCAACATGGTCGCTGACGGCATGACGACGACCATCCAGACCGCGCACAGCACCATGCACGCCGCGGTGGACCTCGCGGCCCGCTACGGCCTGGAGATCGGCGTCGACGGGACGATCACCGGCCCGCCCCCGCGCAACCGCATGGAGGCCGAGGAGATGGGTCCGTACCGTGCGGAGGTGCAGGACCTCATCGACCAGGCCGTGGAACAGGTCACCACCGCCGACAAGCTGGCCGCGGCCGAGTTCGCCAAGCTGGCCGGCCAGACAGGCGTCACCGATCCCAGCAAGGCACTCAACGACCTACAGACACACGCCTCGCACGTCCAGATGCAGATGCTCGCCGCCGACATCCCGGTGAACGAGGACCCGACCACGGTCCGCCACTGGTGGAACGGCCTGACCGCCCAGCAGCGCAAGGACATGACGCTGGCGGAGCCGGTCGCCCTTGCCAACCTCGACGGCATACCGGACGACGTGCGGCGGGAGCTTCGCGGCAACGGCAAGTACGACCGCGTGAAGCTGGTCGAGTACGCCCTCGCACACTGGGACAAGGACGACCCGACCGACTTCGGCAACAACTGCACCAACTTCGTCTCCAACGCCCTGCTGCACGCGGGGATGAAGGAGAAGACGAGCATCTGGGGTACGTCCGACGACGACTCCTGGATGATCGGCAACCGCACCGGTGTCGACGGGATCGACAAGCGGCTTGCCTACTCGGACAGTTGGGCCGCCGCCGAGAACAACCAGAACTTCATGCTCAAGCACGGCGGCACCGAGGTCCCTCGCTCGGAGGTGAAGCCGGGCGACATCATCTACTACGAGCAGGCCGGTCCCAACGACTCCATCGAGAAGGGCAACACGCACCACGCGGCGATCGTCACCGCTGTGATGCCGGACGGCGAGATCAAGTACACCCAGCACAGCGACTCGTACCAGAACGTCAGCCTGGAAGGCCGGCTCCCCGCGACCGAACAGCACGAGGGCCGGCAGAACATACGGATCGTCCGCCCCAACCCGGACTGGTACTGATGAACACACCCACGAACCGTTGGTCTCCGCTGGTACCGATCCTGGTCCTCGCCTCGGCGGGGCTGCTGGCGGCCCACTTCTCCTTCGACGGCGACACCTTCCGGAACTGCCGGTATCTGGGCCCGTCCACCCGGATGTACGTCACCGCCTGGGCCGCCCCGGCATGCGCCCTTGCGGCCCTGGTGCTCCTGCTGTTTCTGCGCCGCGAGGGGCGGCGGCCGGGGCCGCTCGCCATGGCCGCCGTGTGCGTCGTACCGGTGCTGCTGCTGGTCCAACTCGCAGCCCTTTACTGGGTGTACGAACCGGACCCTTCCGGCGGTCAGGACTGCTCGGGGATGATGCCGGCCGCAGCGCCTCAGCGCTGAGCCGACCGCTTTCCCCCGATGGAGCCGTGCACCGGCGCGTCCCGCTCCGCACGTTCGCGGTCCAGTTCCGCCTGCTGCCGTGCGTCCCAGTCCGCGAACTGCCCCTGGGACTGCCGGCGTTCGGCGTACGTCTGGTCCTCGGCCGCCCGGCGCATCTCATGGAGCCGCTGGTAGACGGCCTCGGTGTAACGGGGGTCCTGAAAGGCGTCCTTGACGTCGACGCGTCCGCTGAGCACCTCACCCGCCATCTCGCGCAGGGCGGGGTCGAGCGAGGTCGCGCCGGCGATGGTGCGCAGGGAACGGCGCAGCCGCAGGGCCTGTTCGGGGTCCTGGGCGATCCCCATGAGTTCCTCGTCCTGGATCTCCCGGTCCGGGGTCATGGGTCCGGCCGTCCTTCCTGTTGTTCCTGCGGTGCTCGTCGTGCAGTGCTTGTCGTGCTCGTCATTTCGGCCGGTGGCGAGGCAGTTGAGTGGCTACCCGAACTCGCTTCGGGCCCAGTCCTGCGCGCCCCCCGAACCGTGCGAGGAGCCGGAGCTCGCCGCGGCGGCGGAGGCCACGGTCCTGTGGGAGGACGCCTGCGTGCCGTGGGCGGAACCGGATCGCGCGGCGGAGCCGGTGCCCGTCTCGGAGGAGCCGTCCGCGCCCCCGTCCGGCGCCTCCCCGCCGCTGCCACCGTGCCCGGACAGCGCGTCGACACCGTGCTGTACGCGATCGCCGACCGCCCCGGTGACCTTCTCCGTGGCCTGGTCGACGGCGTTGTCCACGTGCCCCTGCACGTCCGTGTAGCCCGCGAGGGTCGAGCCTTCGCCGCCCTTGACCTCGTTCTTGAGGCCGTCCAGGTATTCGCCGCCCGCCTTCTCGGCGACGTCCGTGGTCTCCCCGAGGTCGATGCCGGACCGCTCGTCGAAGTAGGTCTCGATGCTCTGCTGGGCGATGTTCTGCGCCATTCCGACGGCGGCTTCCTTGGCCTTCTCCTTGGCCGCGTCCACCACCTTCTCCTGGACGAACTGCTTCGCCTCTTCCTTGATCTTGTCCTTGGCGAACTGCTTGACCTTCTCCTTGGTGATCTTCTCGAGCTGCTCCTTGGCGATCTTCTTCAGGGCGTCCATGGTGGCGTGTTCCATGGCCTTGGTGATCGCCTGCACGACCTCCGTCCTGAGCTTGTTGAGCAGCTCACGGACGATCACCCGCGCGGCCTGCGTCGCACCCAGCGCGCCGACCTCGGACAGTCCGAAGGTGAAGGGGGCCGCCGCCTGCGCCGCGATGATCTCGCAGGCCAGGGCGATGAGTTGGGCGATCACGGCCAGCTTCGCCGTGAGGACGGCGATCGCGGCCGCGTCGAAGGCGAGGGCGATCACCTCGCACGCGGTCCTCGCGTCCGGGATGTAGCTGTCCTGGCCGTTCGTGCCGGTGTAGGCGCCCCAGCCCTTGGTGAATTCGTCGACGGCCGTACCGGCGTTGCTCGCCAGGATGGTGCGGGCGAATCCGTCGCCCTCCGTCTGGATCGTTTCGAGATCCTTGCCGAAGGCCCGCCAGGCCTCGGCGACATCGTGCAGTGCCTGTTCATCGGCCTCGGGCCAGCTGTAGCCGAGGAGATCGAGCACCCAGACAAGCTCGCTGGGCAGTGTGAGCGACATGCCAATATCCCCGAATTTAATTAGAGTTGGCCCGAGATCCCGTCCATCAGAACATAGTTCGACGATTCCGATTCGTCGTAGTTGTGCGCCATGTCCTGCAGGTTGTGCCCGATCTTCTCCAGCCGCTTCCCCAGGCTGTCCATCGATGTGAAGATTCCGTCACGAACCGGCGTGTAGACCTGCCCGAAGATCTCCCCGAAATCCGCGTCCGCCCACGGTTCCCCAAGCCCTTCAAGGGCGTCCTGGAGCCGCTTGGAGGCCTTTGTGAAATCGCCTCCGAGTTCGGCGAAGTTCACTCCCTGCTTGCGGAGTACGTCGGTGTCCACATCAAAGGCGTCGAACGCCATAAATCTCCCCCGTACCGCTTGGCGCATTCATATAGGACGACAGACGGATACCTTAGACTCCTCGCGCACGACCCCGCGAACCCGCCAGTCAAGAGATCGTAAAGTTTCCCAGGGGGGACGACCAACAGTGGTGACAACACAGCCGCGTTACGGCAGCACAGGCAGCCTTTGGGTGGGCAGACTCATCGGCCTGGGGCTGCTCCTGGTGGCCGTGGCCGTCGCCGTGGTGACCATTCCGGAACTGCGCGGTGAACTCGCCGGGGATGGCACCGAAGGAACCCTCACGGTTTCTTCATGCGAAACACACAGTAAGACTCATTACGGCACGCACAGACGTACGACACAGCTCGAGTTCAGCTGCACCGGAAACTGGGCCGCGCGGGACGGCAAGGCCAGTTACCAGGACGTCGTGGTGAACACGTCCTCGCGTTTCGAGACCGGCGCGAAAATCCCCGTCGTACAAGCGGACGACACCTTCGAACTGCCCGAGGACCGGGCCCCAGGAAAAGACGCCGGAATTCTCGCGCTCTGCCTCTCCATGGTGGCTTTCGGCGTCTTCTGCCTCCTCACCGGTTTCGGCGCCCGCAACGGCCCCGCCCTCTCGGACTCCTGGCAACGCCTGCCGGCCGCACGGGTCACCGGCCCCGTCCTGGGCGGCGTATTCGGCCTCGGGGCCGTGGCGGCACTCGTCTGCGCATTCGTCCTTTAACGCCCGCATCCCCTCCTGAGGAACCGGAACCACCAATGACACAAGTACGCGGGAACGCCGCGACGAACGCCGCAGCAACGGGAGATCGGGCGGGCCGCGGCCGCCTCATCGGCGCCGGCCTGATCCTGGTGAGCCTCGTCCTCCTGGCCCTCGGCTCCTACCTCGGCCCCTACAAGTACGCCACGTCCACACCGGGCAAACTCAGCGTTCAGAACTGCACCGTCGACTACAAGTACCGGAGCGCGTCGAGCAGTTCGAGTTCGCGGAAGAAGACCAAGAGCAGGTGGTGCTACGGCACCTTCACCTCCGAGGACGGCAAGGTCAAGGACCTCAACGCCGAGCTCAAGAGCGACGCCCTGTACCAGCGCGGCCACGTCATCGAGGCCCGCAGGATCAGCGACGTCTCCTACATGCAGGACCAGGGCTGGGCCCACGCCGTCGCCCTCGGCTGCGCATGGTGGTTCGGCGCCCTGATCGCCCTGGCCGTCGGCCTCTTCTGCGCCGTCACCGGCTTCCCCTACGGGGAGGGGGAGAGCCAGCGGCTGTTCCGCACCACCCTGGTGACGGTCGCGGTGGGCGTACTCGGCCTCGTAGTCAGCCTGCTGGTGGTGTTCTTCACGTGACGGAGAGCCCGGCGCCCCTCGTCCACGGGGGAGACGAGGGGCGCCGGGCCGTCTCCCACCCGCCTACCCGCACTCCGTGGGGTGCCTGGTGCATCGCAGCGCTTCCTCGGCCTCCACGGAGCTGGAGTCGGCGTCGTTCGCGGTCTTCTGCTGCAGGGCGTTCACCTTCCCAGCGCCGCCGGCCTGATCCAGCAGTGCCCGGACACCAGCGGCACGGACGTCGAGGTCGACCCGCAGCCTCTGATGGACCAGGTCCCGGCCTTCCGGAAGGACGTCGACCAGACCTTGCGCACGGATGTACACGGCCGCCCGAACGGCCCCTTCACCAGCGTGCGGCAGAGCACGGCTCCCCATCCCAAGGACGGCCACAGCAGCATGGACTGGTACTACGCGCTCAACCACTTCCAGTACCGGCTGACGGGCTGCGTCCACAACGGCGAGGTCACCTGCCGCGTCGAGGTCCAGAAGCGTGACGACTGGGGCATCCCGAGCGAGCATCGCAGCGACGTAGGCGGAGGCGGAGTGAACCTGGAGCAGGCCGGCCTCGCCCACCTCAACACCGTAGGCCTGGCACAGGACTTCAACGTCTACGGCACCTCCGACGAGATCACGTCCTGCGCATGACCGGTCAGCATGCCCCCAACAGCGGCACTCGCCGAGCCCGGGAGCAGGCCCGGGACCGCCACGAGGACGGGGGCCGGACAGCCGAGCAGGACCCTGGCCGCCGCCGGGCGACGAAATGGGCTCTGCGGATCATTCTGGTGCTGGTGGGGCTCGTCCCCGTCGTCCTCACCTTCCTCCTCATCCGCGGCTTCATCGACTTCGACCACGCCGTCCGCTACCCCGAGGACGGCTTCTCGGACTGGCAGTGCACCGCCGAATCGGGGACCTGCGGGCCCTGAGCCCCACGCCGACGAGGCCCCCGTACTATGCACCGCCTTGCGCCCTCGTCAGACTGATTCGACGTGAACGTCGCCGGGGTTCAGCACGTCGAGATACGCCTCGATGTCCTCCGGATCGCTGGTGAAAATCACCGCGCTGCCATGCTTCACGGCGGACAGCGCCACCCAGGCGTCCACCGCATCGGGCTTCTTCCTGGCGGGAACTTTCGCTTGCCCCAGAGCCGTGCCGATGCGTCGCCAGTCAGTGACATCGAGGCCGGTGGCACAGGCGATGCACTCCGGCCGGCCGGCCTTCGTCTCACGCAGGGGCGGTTCCGATGTGCGTGCCTGTGGCACGGTGCAGTCCTTCAGGATGCCGGCCAGCGCATGGACGACGCTTGGTCGCGGGCGCCACACCTCGGCCAGGACGGGACCGAGGACCAGTGCCCGATGAGGCGTGGCCCTGAGGCCGCTGTGAAGGGCCACGGCTTTCGCTTTACGGTCCGCCAGGGCGATCAGCATTCCGGTGTCGTAGACCGGAATCCGCACGGTCACGCGACCTGTCCGGGGCGAGCCGCTTCGCGGTCTTCCCCGTAGACGAGGTTGAGTGCGGCTTGCACGTCCCGCCGCTCCTGCTCGGTCAACTCCGGCACAGCGTCGTCGTGTTCGTCCGTAAGGGCGTCTGCCTCCGCTTCGGCCCGGGCAATAAGGGCGTCGACCTCGGAGAACCGCTCCTCTATGGCCTCTGTTTCCGCCATCTGCCGTGTCGCGGCGTGCACCAGGTACGCCGATACGTCCAGCCCCGCCCTCTCGGCGTGCTGCCTGATGCGTTCGGCCTGCTCCTGGTCGAGGCTGATACTGATGCGGGTCTTGGCCATGAAGAGACTGTATGACGCGTATTACGCCCGGCCAAGGGAAGGCATATGAGCGCTCCCGAAGAAGTGGGCCTCCGGACCCATCACCTTGACCGAAACCACCCCTGACCAGCGGAAGCGACCGGATCGTCGCTCACAAAAGGCCGGAGCTTCTGCGGTTCGGCCGCTCCCACCAGGCGATCGCTGACACGACCTGGTCGGCCGCCACGATCCGCGACCGTCGCGAAGAGTGGATCAGGCTCGGCGCCTTCGCCGAACTCGGACAGATCGCGCTGGAGCCCTACGACCGCACTGTCGGCCTCATCCTGGAACAGATCGCCGTCGACGACTCCGTCACCAAAGCCTGTCCGCGGCGATGTTTTTGGCGTCCACCGGTCGAGGGCTGACGCCACGTGCTCATGACACAAGATCAGGTATCATCGCTGGTCAGCAGGCCTGGACCGCCGCGGGGGTGTTCGGCCGTTCAGATCAGGGGGCGGGGAGCATGTCCGGTGCGAGCTCGGACGGCTACAGGATCCAGTCGAGCGGCATGGACGGCGAGGCCGGAAAGCTCGACCGGGCAGGCGACGACGTCGGCGCCATACGCAAGGCCGTGGAAGACCACATGTGCTACACACCGGACGCTCTCGGCGGCTCCGACTCCGGCCCCGCGTACAACGACTTCGCCGCCGCCTGGCAGGCCGAGGCGAAGACACTGGAAGCCGCGCTGCACGAACTCGCGGACAAGGTCGGCATCTCCCAGCGGAAGTACGAGAACGCCGACCACGAAACCATCCTTGCGCTGCACTCCGCGGGCGCGAACGACGGCCTGACGACCATGCCCGCCGCTGCCCACCCGGGGACGACCACGGGTCTTGCCCCGGGCGCGCGCCCCGCCGCCCTCGGTGAGCCACCCATCGGCACCCAGCCCACCCCGGGCGGACCTCCGCCGAGCCTCTCCGACTTCGACTGACGGACCGGCACACACCACACAGTTCGACACACCGGCGACCGCGCGCACCGGACCGACGTGTGTGCTTCCACCTGACACCTGACACCTGACACCTGACACCTGAGCAAGGACAGCGGGGCTCTCACCACATGGCTGACGCAGGCGAGTCCACCACCGACCGCAAGGAAAAGATCGACCGTTTCACGGGAGACCTCGCGGCGGCCGACAGCAAGAACGAGGTCCTGGCGGCCATCGGCAACCTCCTCGGTGTCTCCGCGCCGGTCGGCTCCCCGAGCACCCTGGACGCGATCGCCCAGCGCTACAAGAGCCAGGCCGACAATGCCGCGGACGTGCAGCAGCGGGTCGAGAAAGTCGCCGCGTCAGGACTTCCGTCGGTGTGGGTGGGCAGCACCGGCGCCAAGGCGGCCGAGGTGGTGGCGGCGGCCGGCCGTTCCGCCGAGCAGATGGCCGAGGCGTTCCGTAAGGCGTCGAAGGCCCTCTACGACCTCTCCGACGCCCTCACCTCCGCCCAGTCCAAGGACGGCGACGGCCGCGAGCAACTGCGGAAGGCCCGCACGATGCTCGGCGGCGATGACGGCTTCTTCGACGACATGGTCGAGACGGACGACGAGGAAGCCGACCGCAAGCGGGCCCAGGACATCGCGGGCACAGGGGCCAACTTGCTCTACGCCGCCGCGCAGGTGGCGGACGACGCGGCTCGGACGGCGGCGCGGGAGCTCAACAAGTACGCGGCCGAGGCCCGTGCCGGGCACATGCACACCGACAACATCTCCGCCGCCGACCGCCTCGTCCTCGCCGACGTCAGCGTGTTCGGGGGCCCGCAGGAGCAGAACGAACTCCTTACCGCCGGCGACCTCGAACGGTCCGGCCGTTTCATGGAGAAGATGAACGCGCAGGACGAGGCCCGCTTCGAGCGGATGCTCGCGGATGCCAAGACGCCGCAGGAGCGGGCGTATCTGGTCAAGGCGCTGGCTGCGGGCTACGACGTGGACCAGGTCGGCCAGTTCCGCGACAAGATCCACGGCAAGGACCCGAACTGGCTTCAGCAGCACCTCAGCCCGATCGTCACGGCCGACGACAGCAAGGCGGACGAGGGGCTCAATCCGGACGGGTCGAACCGCAACACCGACTACCAGTGGTTCGGCGACGAGAAGTGGTCCCAGGAGGGCAACACCTGTGTGCCGTCGAGCACCGTGACCGCCCGCGCCATGGTCGATCCCCTCTACGCCCTGGAGTTGACCGGCGGACCGTCCGGGCAGGAGAACGACCCCGACGCCTTCCGCCACCGTCTCCACGACGAACAGCTGCGCCTGCACGAGGAAGGCGACGGCGACTACCTGCACTGGTGGTCCGATGTCCCGGACGGAATGGACAGCGACGGGCAGAACGAGATCGCCAACGACGAGATCAGCCCGCACACCGGCAGCAAGTACGAGTACCAGCAGATTCGCGGCGCGGACGAGCGCCGTGACGTGCTGCCGGACATCGAGAAGTCCGTCGCTGAGGGCAAACCCGTCCCCTTCGAAGTGGAGGGACACGACAAGGACGGCCGGGTCGGACACCAGATGATGGTGATCGGGCAGGAGGGCGACATGCTGCAGATCTACAACCCGTGGGGGCAGACGACCTGGGTCAGCGAGGACGACTTCGTCAACGGCCACATGGACAAGGCCTCCGACTCCCGCATGCCCGACGCGTACGCCGTCCACCTGCCCGCCGACCGATAAGTGAGCGTCATGACCAGCGCCCTGCGCCGACTCGCCCTCCCCGCCCTGCTGATGACCGTGCTCGCGGGCTGCGGCAGCACCGGGCCGGACACCTACGAGCTGGGCGAGAAGCACATAGAGGTGGATGAGGGGAAGGAGTTCACGCTGTCCGTCCCGGTCGACACCGCGATGGGGGAATGGTGGTACCTGACATCGCCGAAGCCCGACGCCGACGTCGTCCGGCGGACGGACAAGCGGGAGGAGATCAAGGCCGACGACGAGGCCGTCGGCAGCGGGAGCGGAACGGACTTCTTCGGCTTCAAGGCCGTCGGTCCGGGCACGACGAAGATCCGGCTCATCCAGTGCCCGCGCGGTGCCTGCGCCGGCGGCGGCGATGCCGGCGGTCCCGTCACCCCGTCCCCGGTCCCGAGCGGCAGCCCCGCCCTCCCAAAGGAGGAGCGAGCCACCATCCACACCTACACCGTCACCGTGAGGAAGCCATGACCTCCGCGCCGCAGAGCTCGCCCCCCGGCCGGACCGACGACGAGCTGGCGCAGTCGGACATCCCGGCGATGCTGCGGTACGGCCTCTCCTTCGCCGGCCCGCACCGCACCGCCCTCTTCGGCGACGGCGCGGTCGGCGCCGCCGTCCTGCTGGACCGGCTCGGCATCCAGCCGCGGGCGGTGGCCTTCCTCGCCAAGGTGGTACGCAGCGGGGGCGTCCGGTACGCGGCCGAGCTGCGCGAGCCGGTGCCGGGCGACGAGGCGGCGTCCACGGTGCGTGCGTGGCTGGAGTCCGCGACCACCACCGCCGAGGGGATCGACGGCGACGAGCAGACCGCCCGCTGGCTGGAGACCGTCGCCGAGCTGCTCGGCCTCCGGCGCGTCCACCGCTCTCGGGTAGCCGGGGAGTGAGTGGCGGGTCTCCGGATCACCGGAGCAACTGATCGCGGAGCAACTCGGCGAGTTCGTCCAGCTGGGCGGTCACGTGGCGTGCACCACGAAAAGATGCGGCCCGGCGGGCAACTGCGCCCGCCGGACCGTCGACTACGTAACCGGGGAAACCGGGAAACCGGGGATTACTCCTTCGGCGCCTCTTCGACCGACCCGGAGGGCGCCTGCGCCCCTACCGGCTTGCCGAAGTCGGAGTGCACCACGTCCGGCATGTCCTCACGGGTGCTGTCCTGCTTGAAGAGGTACGGCTTGCCCGTGGTCGCCACATACCACGTGACCGACTGCCCCTTCGCCGTCATGACGACCGGTACCGCCTGCTGCCCGTCCACCGTGGTGACCTTCCCCTTGGTCACCTTGTTGCCGGCGTCGAGCGTGTCAGGGGCGGTGAACTGGTCCTGATGGCACCAGCTGGCGAAGCCCTTCATCAGCGGGTGGCTCGGCGTCCCGTGAAGCCACTTGTCGGCAGAGAGCGTGTTGGCGCCGAGTTCGGAGTTGAACTCCTTGACCATCGCCGAATCCGGCTTGGCCCACACGTCGTTGCCCTTGCGGATGATCTGGAAGGTGCCCTTCGACATCTTGACGGTGCCGACGCATTCCGTGGCGGAGAGCAGCAGATCGGTCTTGGCGTCTGTGCGCGTCATCTGCTCCCGGAAGGAGCCGGCACCGGCGTTGGCCTTGTGGCCCTTGTCGTAGATCTCCTTGGCGGAGAGCTTCTCGACGCCGTTCGGCTCGGCGGCAGGACTGGCCTCTGCGGTCTTGGAGGGCGTGGAGCCACCGGACCCCACGGCATCGGTGTCACCGCTGTTGCAGGCCGCGAGCGACACCATCGCCGCCGCGCAGGCGAGGGCGGCGGCAGTGCGCCGGACGGACACGACAGACGTGCGCATGAAAAACCCCGTAGCTATTGATTGCGTTCAAACGTGCTTGATCATCTAAGCAAGCCCTGGTCAACGACTCCAACCAAGCCGCACATCAAGAGACTTGTCGGCCGAATCCCCTCCAGGCCTTCACATCTCGACCCCAATGGGCGGGCGCACTGCGCCGACGCCGACGACCACGCCCTGGACGTTCGGTGTCACGCAGGGGCCCGAGGGGGTGCTCAGTGGTCAAACCCGTTGCCATTACTCACTCATGAGTTCGAGGCACACAGACCAACCGATGCCCTCGTCGCGGGAACAAGTCCCGACTGGCAGTCAGACGCTCACGCGGTTCCGAAACTTGCGCACCATCTTCACGACGCCCCAGACAATGAGGCCACCGAAGAGGAACAGGACGAGGAAGGCCTGCCACAGAGACATCTTCCCCTTCCCCGAGTACGAACTCCCGTGGTTGCCGCGGTAGGAGTAACCACCACTCGACCTCCGGTAGCCGCCGTGGCTCTTGCCCCTGCCACCGCCACTCTTGCCGATACCCACACTGCTCCGCGTCGACGACAGCGAGGCGTACGCGACGGAGTCACGCACCGGCGCCGCCTGAGCAGGAGCAGGTGCGGACCCGAACAGAACGCCGATCAGTACGAGTACGGTCGCCAAACGCATAAGGGATCCCCGTGATGGTGAGCAGGCTGGAAGTGGAGTCACGCCAGGGCGTGCAACGTTGCACCCTAGGGCATGGTCAGTGAGGCTTCGGCCGCGCACCACTTCCGGACACCGCGCACCGGCGCGTCCACTTCGGGCGCTCACAGTCCAGCTCATCCCGCTCACCCAGCTTATGGGCACGGCCTGCCGACGCATGAGTGCCCGCATGGAAGCCACAGAAGAACCAAAGAGCGAGCGCGGGGCGATGGAGAGAAAGCAGTCCAACGAATAGGGCCGCCCAGACGGAAGCGCAGCTAGCGATGCATGACTTCCTGCCCAGCCGAACCGGGGCGGAGATCCCGGATCAGCACCTGTCCGGAGCCGGTAGGCGATGAGCAGTGCGGGCCATACAGGTCGAGGTTCTCAAGATCCGTGGGGAGGACAAAGTCCGGACCGACATGCGTCGGGTCGAAGGCGAAGGCCACCTTCGTTCCGCTGCCTTCCTGCGGATCGAATTCCCGGGGACCAGAGAGTGGGCGAATACCGACGAGGTCCTGGCCAAAGCCACGTCCTGTGGACCACATCTCGATCGTGACCCGCTCAGACAACGCCGCGGCAGCTGGCCAACAGCCACCACTCAGGACCCAGGAGAGAGTCGTAGTAACCCAGGGCGGGAGTGTCCGAGCCGTCCCAGGCATGAGGCTGATCCGTCACCACCATCGTGAAGCTGAGATCACCAGTGATCTCAACGACAGCGCGCAACGTGTGCTCCGCAGCAACCTTTGTTGCCGGATGAAGCGCGTGGCTCCCCCACGGAGCACAGCACGCGGGCCGGCAGCCTCGAATCTCCACGACCCACCCCGAAGTACATGCCCATCCGCTTGCGCACAGCGGCGTCGAACTCCAGAACCTCGATGTCAGCCACGTCGTATGAGTTCTCCGTCACGACCGCACGCCACCGGCCCGGCTACCTGAGCTGAAGGCTCAAGAAACGTCCCTCTCCTGCATCTCAGGCGTGCCCTGCCTGCTGCTCCGCACCACCCATCACCACTACGTCATGAAGACCTCCGGTCTGCTTGGCGCACGCACAATCGAGGTCAGAAGAAGGTCTTGTCCCAGTCATCCATGACAAGGGCCACGATGGCGGTCTCGAATCCGTTGGCCACCCGCTGCATTCCGGCATCCCCGCCGAAGAGGATGTCGCCGTTCTCCGCCAGAAGGACCGCCTCCTCGGTCGAAAAGGCGATGCCCAGCGGGAGGACGGGCTGTCCCAGGCGCCTGCCGAAGATGCGGACGTTCCTGTCCGGGAGGTCAAGCGCCTCTTCCACCGCGACCTTGAGGTAGGTCTCGCCGGCTCGGAAGGGCCAGGTGACCGTCAGCTCTCCGTACATCTCCAAGTGTTCGCGCAGCGCCGCACTGACGTGGTAGCCCTCTTCGGCATACCGCCTGCATGCGTCCTCGACATCGAGCGGACAGGCCTCGATCCGTGCCGCGCCGGCGAGGCGCTCCCGCAGTGCCCGCACCGCCGGGCTGTCGTGATTGCTGTGCATCCCGTGTGCACGTCTCCTCCGAAGCCGGGAACCCAGGTCTTGCAGTTGTCGCACATCTTGAACTTCTTGCCCTTGGGGTTGACCGTCACCAGGTCAATATGATCTCGGCGACGACGTCGCAGGCGTCCGCGAAGAGGCAGGCGATCTCGGGCACCTTGTCCAGGTGCCCGGACTTCACCATGCCCCAGTGCTCTTGGAGGGTGTCGACCGCTGCGCCCTCGCTGGAAGCCAGGACGCGGGCGACCGCCGCATGCGCCTCCGCGCCGTGCCCCTCGAACTTTTCGGCGAACTCCCGCATGGCGTCAGCCATTTCGCGGTAGTCGTCCTCGTCCACGTTCGGCCAGTTGATCCCGATGAAGTCCAGGATCTCGTCCATCCAGCCAGGCAGGACGTAGCCCATCCCCCGTCAACCTCCCCCGTACAATCGAGCAATACGCGCTCCCGGCCGACCAATTCTGATCATCGCGAGCGCGAATGGTCACCGTAAACGATCGCACAGACAGTCTTACGGGGATGCCATGCCCTACGGACGCCACGTGGCCTGAGCTCACGGTCACCTTGATCCGCCACCGGTGGGCAATCCGGGGCCGGCTCGGCTGGCGAAGCGCCCGATGACAAGGATTCGACCTAAGTCGACCGCCGTCCGCGGGGGCTTCGCCATCAACCAAGGCCTACCAACGGTCCGCCACCGGAATCAGCTTCGGAATGGTCCTGGCTGAGGTGGTATGACGGGCACGGCGGCACGGGCCCTACGACGGCCGCCCAGCGCCAGAAGCAGCCCGCCCACCAACATCAGCAACCCCACACCTGCGGCGCCAAGACCAGTCAGCCACACACTTTGCTCCATAGCGGGATGGGTCGTCTTCGACGTGCCTACAGGAGTCCCGAAATGCTCCCTGCCCTTGTATTTCACGGGGATGGTCTTGTCGGCAGCCGGCGAGGCAGCAGCCTTCACCGCAGCTGCGGCATTGATCTGCCCGTACCCGACAAGGGCATTCCACCCACCCTGCGGGTGGCGAGCGGTGCTGGTGAGGATCGTGCGCGTCTGGGCCGGGGTGAGCTTGGGATTATGGGAGAGCATCAAGGCCACAACGCCGGATGCGAGGGCAGTCGCCGGTGACGTACCGCTGACCGGCTCAAAACCCCCCGTGTTCTTCGCGCTCGCGACGCCCACACCGGGGGCGGCCACCGCGTTGTACGTGTGGACGGTCGAGAACTCGGCACGCGCACCGCCTTGTTGTGTCGCGGCTACGGCGATGACGCCTGCATAGCCGGCCGGGAAGGAGGTCTGATTGAGCTCGTCCCCACTATTGCCAGCCGCCGCGAGAACCGGCACCCCATGGCTGACTGCGTAGCCGACGGCTATGGCATCGTCCTCGTCCTTTTGGTTGAGCCAACCGCTGCCAAGAGACATCGAGATCACATCAGCGCCATGGTCCACCGCATAGTAGATGCCATTCGCGATCGGGCTTCCGCCGCGGTGAACCTCGACGTCTTCGTCGTCTGCCTTGTCTCGGTCTGAGCTCACCCTCACCGAAAGAATCTTGACCTTGGGCGCGACCTTGAGAACGTCCGACGCCATTGCGGTGCCGTGCGCCCCCCAATTGGGGCTCTGCGGGTCAAGACCGTCCTTGCGATAGTCGGGACCGGTTGTCACACGGCCCTTGACCGCCGGGTGATCAGGAACCACTCCGCTGTCCAAGACTGCCACAGTGACCCCCTGCCCCTGACTGAGCTGTTGTGCTGACGAAAGGCCGAGGGCAGCACCTTCCCACCCAATGGGAGTCGTGGCGGCATACGCAGGAGCCGTTGACAGTCCGCAAAGAATTCCGCTCAGCGCCGCCCCGGCAACGACCGCCCTCATACGTCGGATGCTCATATCCCGTCCCCGAGCTGCAGATAATCCATGTGACTCTGGAACCGGCTAACGAGGATTTCCGCCTCGGCAAACCACGACATCAAGTCGCCGATGGTTCCGCCCTCGTCATCCTCGCCCCAAGTTCCTGGCAAATTTCCCGCCAGCCGCCCGTCAACCGCACCCGTGGTGACAGCGATGGCGTAGGGAAGATGCTCGCCGCCAGTCGAATCGAGCGCCGCTCCGTTGCGTCCGCTCGCTTTCCAATCAGCGGCCAGAGTTCCCGGCACTCGTAGAGGGGCTACCGCTCCTGCTGTGCCTTCTTGGTCCTCGAAGGTTTGAACAAGCTCCTGCTTCTTCGACCCCTCTGCCGGAAGCACGATCAGTGCGACCGTGGCCAGCATGTCCCCGGTGGGGTCGACATATGTGGCGCGCAGCACGGCCTTGCATCCGATCCGCTTCGCGGTCTCGAGGATCTTCCCCGTCAGCCCCTTGCTGCAGGACGTATCGGAGGAGATACCGAGCCGATGCCAGCTCGCGTACTTGGGATCGGTGACATCCCCGAAACGACCCTCACGACTTCCGATGTTGTCCGGAAAGATGCTATCGGCCGGTTCATCGCTCCAAATCACCTCGCCGTACTCGGGATTGGCAAGCGTCTGCTGACTATTGCTGTAGGCGTGCGCAGCAAGAGCCCCGCCCCCCACAAGAACAAGTACGCCGAAGAGACCGAGAATCGAACCGATCACGGTGCGAGCGGCGCGCCCCCCGCCGCCTGGGGCGCCGACAGGAGCAGGCGGAGCCACCGGCGGCATCGCCGGAGGCGCAGGCGGCGCTTGGAACGATCCTTGCCACTGCTGTTGCTGCCATCCGCCTTGCTGAGGCGGCTGCCCATACGGTTGCTGAGGCTGCTGGCCGTACGGTTGCTGGGGCGGCTGCCCGTATGGGTTGGCGCTGCCCGGACCTCCAGGCGGCGGCGGATAAGACATCGGTTTCCTCACACACGTCTTCTGCAGGTGAGGGGCATGATGTGCGGTGCGAACCCGTGCACCAAAGGCTCGGCATCTCGGCCGACCGGCAACCGCGCTACGCATGCTGTCTCGACAGAGTGCAACTGCAGCACCGCGAGTACATCGTCCCCCGTCAGTAACAGATCACCTTACGACGTTCATACCTCGGCGACGCACACCCCCTGTGGGACTTCCGTGCACAATCCGTGTTCAAGGCGCACAGCCGCTCTCCACCCACGTCGGCGCATGCCGTGGACGTCAGGGCCCGGCAAGACGGACCGGGAGGCCTGTGAAGGTGTTGCGCACGGGAAGCCCCCACCGACACGACCGCCTTTACCTGCAGATAACGTACTGGCGAGATCGATTGACCGCGGCTTGAACAAGCATTGACTGCCGCTTGCACCAC
This sequence comes from Streptomyces sp. NPDC001492, assembly GCF_053597275.1. Lineage (NCBI taxonomy): Bacteria > Bacillati > Actinomycetota > Actinomycetes > Kitasatosporales > Streptomycetaceae > Streptomyces > Streptomyces sp. NPDC001492. The sequence goes on from NZ_JBSFHW010000024.1 coordinate 47,130, forward strand.
AGGGGGACGCCGACGCCATGGGAGCAGGCTTCAAGGTCGAGATATCGGAGCTGGACGGCCTGGTCAGAGAGCTCCAACGGAGTCAGGACGAGATGCGCTCGGCGCTGAACGCCCTGCGTGACACCGGACCGAAGACCACGGGGAGCAAGGAGCTCGACAACGCCTGCGATGAGTTCCACGACAGTTGGGACGATGCGATCGGGAAGATCGCCGAGGGTACGCAGGCCATCGAGGACGGGCTGAAGAAGACCCGCGACACCTACCAGGAAGTCGAGACGGCTCTGCGTGATGGCTTCGCGGGGAAGGGTGGCGGCCAGTGAGCAGCGACTCGTACCCCGCACTCGGCTTCGACCCGGCACCCGGCGACTCGGGCAACGTGGACTCGCTCGCCGCCCGCACCAAGAAGGCGGCGGACGCGCTCGACAACGCACAGAACAGCATCAAGCGCCTGACAGGGAACGTCACTTGGGCCGGCGACGCCGCATCCGCGTTCTCGAAGAAGGTCGGGGAACTGCCCCGCTACCTCAAGGACAGCCAGGAAGCGATGCGCACGGCGTCGTCGGAGCTGTCGAAATGGCGCGACGCCCTGACCGACTACCAGAGCACGGCCCGTGTGTTCGAGGCGGAGGCCAAGCAGGCCAAGGGCCAGGTCGGCTCCTCGGAGAAAACCAAGGACGCCGCGACGAGCCGCTACAACCAGGCGGCCTCCGATCCTGCGTTCCGCCTCAGCGGCCAGTACTTCACCGGCTCCGCACTGCAGGACGCCCAGGCGAAGATCGATGCGGCCAACGCCCGGCTCCAGCAGGCCGACGGCGACCTGTCGGCAGCCTCAGCCCAGCTGGACCAGGCCGAGCGCGAGCTCGAAGAGATCATCAAGCGCGCCGAGCGGTTGTACGAAGACCACCAGGCCCAGGCCCGCACCATCGCGAGTCACCTGCGCAAGGCGACCGACGGCGCACCTGACCCCGGATTCTGGGAGAAGCTGGGCGATCAGTTCCAAAAGCTCGGGCACGCGATCCAGGAGTGGTGCGCCCGACACAAGGACCTGCTGAAGAAGATCGGTGACTGGCTGGGCAATATCTCTGCCGTCCTTGGCATCTTGTCGCTGCTGACCCTGTGGTGCCCACCACTGTCCGGCGCACTCGCGCTGGCGAGTGCCGGCTTTTCGGCAGGAGCGCTCCTGGCCCATGGTGCAGCCAAGATCGGTGGAGCGGATATCGGGCTCATGGACCTGGCGGGCGACACCCTTGGCATCATTCCAGGCGCAGGTTTCGCCAAGACGGCCATCACCGGCTCAGCGAAGGTCGTGGTACGCGCGGAGAAGGCTGGCGAACTGGTGACATCGGTCGACGGCGCGGCAAGGGCTGCTCGGCTGGGCAAGCTCGTGGACGACGGAGCCGCAACAGCGACCGATTTCAGTCGAGCGGGTAACCGAATCCTCGGCGGCGCCGAGGGCCAGGTCTTCGAGGCTCAAGGCGCCGCGAACAAGGTGAAGCTCGCCTGGGAGAATTCGGTGGCCAAGAACATGGGCGCCTCGATCGGTGAGACCGGACTGAGCACTGTTGTCGCCAACACTCCAGGGCTCAGGAACCTTGAGTCCCTACGAGCAGCTATACGTGCCGACGGAACCGTGGACCCGTTGTCCTGGTGGTCGAAGGGCCCCCAGCTCGCGATGCAGGTGCCGGGCACTGCCAGCGGTATCTACGACGGCGTGACGGGGGATTAGCCATGGCAGTCACGCCGCGCTCAGGCTCGGTCGCCGACCGGGCCCTTCCGTTCCCTTCAAGGCTGGGGCTTCTGCTCTGGTTCGTGCTGCAGTGGGTCCTCATTCCGGTGGAGTTCGTTGCCAAGCTGGTCTGGCTCCTCATGGTCATCTTCGGGGATGGCCATGAGGACGATCTGATGCGGCTCCTCAACGCTCCCGCCCGGTTCATATCCCCCAGCAAGCTGGCGCTCCGCCTCTCTCGCAGCCCGGCCAAGCACGAGGCTTCCTTGGACCGGGAGTTCGCCCGGCTCGCCGGGGAGATCGAGCGACAGCAATTCGGCTGGCGCACGACGATCTACCACTTCGTCACCCTGACCCACCTGTCTGACGGCGGACGCCTGAAGGGTGTCGCGCTGCATCCTCGTGCATTCCGGGGCACTCCGGTCAGTGTGCTGACCCGCCTGGCACACAAGCACCACCTCTCCCTGAACGTACCCACGGATCTGCGTAGCGGTGTGGAGCTGCGGCCAACCCACAGGAAGATTCTTTGATGTCCGCCCCGAGTAACGAGCTGCACTTGGACATACCCGGTGGGTTTCACTCACTGGGGCTCGACTTGGACGAAGAGGAGCGCGAGGAGCAACTCTGGTCCATCGCCGAGGAGATCTGGCCCCACGGCACCGACTTTCAGCGAGAAGTCACCTTTCTTACATATCGCGAAATGGCCGACCACGCCCTCGCCGAGAGTTCCTTCTACGCCGGCTTCTGCCTCGACGAGGCCCCTGATGGCCGACTCACCACCGCCTCACTGCTGGCTCGCCTCGACCCACTCGACGAGCCGGACGCCGAGCTCTCGGCACGCGGCCTCTTCGAGGCCCTTTCCGCGAACGACAACAACACGGTCGAAGAGATACGTGTCCCGGCGGGGCCGGGCGTTCTGGTCCTGTGCGGCCTTGAGTGGCAGTCGGATCCTGCAGATGACGCGGCTCCCTCGCTGCCACTGGCCAGAGCGGACGTGTACCTGCCTCTTCCCCGCATGCAACGACTCCTCGTCCTGAGCCTCACCACACCTTCTCTGCCCGATCTCCCCTTCTACGTCTCGCTGTTGTCGAAGTCCGCCCACGACCTGGCGGTCTCCAGCGGTGCAGAGGCCAGCTCGCAGTCGGGCTCGGACAGCGGGGACGAAGCGAGGAGTACCGTCGCCGATCACGTCAGGGCGGACTTCGGGTAGCACGAATCCGGGCTGGGACGGACAACAGGGGAACGAATGCTGCACTACATGCAAGATGCCGACGCACCGGGAACATTGGACACCGCCGCGCTGCGAGGGAAACTGACCGGCCGGGCATGGTGGGTCGCTATCCGCAAGGGCGGAATCTACGCGATCATGGCGTTCGGGGGGGGCGTCACTGGGTGCGGATCTGACTCGCGCCGGCCTGTCCTGGGTGTTCATCGTCATGGGGCCGTGCGTCTTCATCGGCATCATGGGAATGCTCGCCACGCTCAAGAGCATTCCGATCGCGATCCTCATGACGCGCAGTTGCCGCAAGACGCTGGCGCAGTACTCCTTCGACGCATTCTGGCCCGAGGTGGCCAAAGTGGACGGTGCCGAGGCGACCAGAGGCCACTCGAAGAAGATGACCCTCACGCTGCGGGCCGCCGGCGGCCAGGAGTCACCGCTGATGCGGATGGACGCCGTCCCCCCGTCCGTCGCGTGGCGCAACCCCTGGCCCGAAGGCATCGAGAACGGCGTCTACGTTGCGGGAGACCTGCCTTTCGGCGCGGTCGGCTACGTGCCGAACAGCGGGAGGTTCTTCCTCATGCAGCCCGATGACTGGGACGCGACCGTGCGCGACCGCAAGCAGGCGACCCCCGACCGTGTCACCCGGGCCCAGGACGCCGGCCTCACTCGAAGGATCATCTAGCCCCACATGTCCAACTCCCGCACCGCCTTCCGTACTCGAAGCCTCATAACCCGGGTGATCCTGTGGATCTGCGGCAGCGTCGCCGCGTTCGCCGCCACCTTCTGGGCCGTCACCGCTGCCGCCGATCTCGCCCTTTCCGCGGGCCTCTACGGCACGCCGGGCACGTACAAGGTGGACAGCTGCTACGACACCAACCCTCGCCGTAAGATCTTCAACGTCTCCTGCTACGGGGACTTCATACCGGACGGTGGCAGTGCCGACGACGCCGTCTACGTGCACCTCAAGGACACCGGGCACGACTACCCGGACGGCACCGAGTTCGATGCGCGGCAGGGCCTCGAACCACAGACGGTGCAGCGGGCCGGAATCCGGGGCGTCGTGGGCGAGCTGTGGCAGATTGGGTTCGCCGTGGCCGCCCTCGGCTGGCTCGCGTACCTGGTGATCAGGCCGCCCAGGTCGAGCAAACCGAAGCGAAGCCGGGAGCCTTCGCGGCGCGAGCAGGCGGCCCGGCGGGTGGGCGTCGGTGTCTTCGTCTGCGTCGTTGTGGGGGTTCTGGGCTGGGTCGCCAACCTCGTGGAGTCGATCACCTCCTAAATCCCTGCCGTCGCAACCAGTCCTCAGCCTGCGATACCGGATCGCTCATGGGCTCAGAACGACTTCGTGGGCCGTTGGCCGCCTCGACGGCTTCGTCGCTCATCATTCTCAAGACCCCGATCGCTCTTTCCACATGACTCGATGCTTCAGGAACACTGAACAGACTCCCATCGCGTCCATGGCCAGGGATCGACCCATCGGAGGCCCAGTCGGGGTTCCGAGCCGCCACCCCGCAGCTGATCACCAGCCAAACCCCGGACCTCACGCCACTCGTGTGAACGCAACCTCGAACGTGAAGAAACTGCGAATGTCGTTCAGTTGCTGTCGCGAAGCACTCAGTCGCCATGCCTAAGATGATCAGTGGCCGTGCTCCGTAATCGGGACACGGCCACAGCCATGCCGGAACGATGCACGCTGGGGATCACGCGCACATGAACTGCGGGGACGGGGACGCGCCGGGCCGCCAGCACGATGGTGAACCGACGGACATAGCCGAGCTGCAGGCTCAGATGGCCGCAATGTCCCGCGGCGCAGGAGACCCGGAAGAGCTGATCGCCGCGGTGCGCGGTGCGCCGCTGCTACTGGCCCTGCTCACGCCAGAGCAGTTGTGGACCTGCGAACTGGAAGAGACTCAGTGGCTGTTCGCCTTCACCACCACCGGTGAACTGCACGCCTTCATGCAGCAGAAATGGGATGCATCCCAACCCGGCGATCTACCGCCCGAACTCGCGCGACGCGCGGTGTACCTACGCGTCAACGGCGCCGAACTCCTCGAAGACCTCATCCCCGCACTGATGGAGCGCGACCGCGTGCCTTACGGCGTCGCACTGGATGTCACCTCCGCCCAGCGCACTCTCCTGCCCCCGCTGCCCGGCATCGTTCCCGACCATGCCGCTCTCGACCTCGATGCAGCCACCGGCGTCGGCGCGGGAGGTGCTGCGGCATGAGCGGCGGCGGCTACAGCGTCGACCCGGAGCTGCTCCAGCAGCTGTCGAAGAGCCTGAACGCAGCGATGGACGAGCTCAAGGAAGTGGCCGACGCCACCGACGCGACCACCGGTCAGGGCTTCGAGGATCTCGCGCTGCCGCCGAACGCCCTTGGGGCGGCACGCCCCGCTCAGGCGCTCAAGGACTTCGCGAGCCGGTGGTCCTGGGAGGTGCAGACGCTGATGGATGAGGGCAACGAGATTGCCGGGGCTCTCGATCTGAACGCCGGCTACTACCACGAGGCCGAGGAGTACGGAAAGGGTGTACTGAAGGACGTTGCCGCCTCCGTCGTCGCGGCTCCGACGACCACCTCCGAGCAGGCGCAGCAGATGTCCATGCAAGACCTGACCGCGGCCGCCAGGGAAAACTACAGCTTCCACTACTCAGGCGACGACTTCAAACAGGGTTCGACACAGGCCTACAAGTCCCTCACCGAGGAATGGGACGATGTGACCACCTCCGGCCAGACCGGACTCGAGATCGCCGCGGTCAAGAAGGCCGCCCTGCCCGGCACCGACCAAGACGGAGAATCCCGGTGAGCGGTCTCGGCCTACCCGGTTTGGACGGACTGGGCAAGGCCACCCAAGGCCTGCGCGACGGAATCGCCGACGGGGTGCAGTACGTCACCCATGGCGCCTCTGAAGGCCTGGACGCCGTGGGCGCGCACGACTTGGCGAAGAAGGCCGACGGCGCCGGCTCCTGGGTCGCCGACCATCTCGGCGCCAACACCAGCGAATTGGAGCTCGACGAGAGCGACGATCCGGACCAACTCCTGCACGGAGACGCCTCCCGCATCCGCGAGACCGCCGTCCACCTGCTGAAGTTCTCCGCCGCTTTTGAACGCACCGGCCAGTCCCTGCGGAAGATGGACGCCCATGACTGGCGCGGCGAGGCCGCCGACCGCTTCCGCGAGAAGGTCTCCACCCATCCCAAGCGCTGGCTGAAGGCAGCCGACGCCTTCGAAAAGGCCGCCTCCGCCATGGTCTCGTACGCCGAGACCGTGGCTTGGGCCCGTGGCCAGGCCAGGGAAGCCGTCGCGAAGTACAAGGCCGCCCAGACCCGTACCGACGCCGCTCGCGAGCACTACAACGCCCAGGTCGACGCCTACAGCAACGCTCTGTGGCAGCAGAACTCCTGGACCGGCACACGCGGCAACACTGACCAACTGCCGCCGAAACCCGGCGACTTCCAAGACCCGGGCGCTGACGAGCGCGCCGCCGCCGAACACCTCCTCAAACACGCCCGCCACCAGCGCGACTCCGACGCCGACACCCTGGCCGCGGCCCTCGAGAGTGCCTACTCGCAGGCACCGCCCGCCCCCCAGGGCACCGACCTCCTGAAGCGCGAAGTCTCCAACACACTGAAGAACACCATCGTCGGCACCGAGCACCGCCTCGGCGGCGTGGTCAAAGCCGGCACGTCCGTGCTCCGGCTCGCCCGGACCGTCAACCCCACGGACCCCTACAACATCAGCCACCCCGGCCAGTACGTCGCGAACCTCGCCGCCGTGGGCACCGGACTGGTCCACAGCGTCAACCACCCCACCGAACTGGTCAAAGGCTTCGTTGGCGATGGCTGGTCCACCGACCGCAACCAGGCCCTGGGCGCCCTCGCCACCAACTTCATCCCCGTCGGCGGCGCGGCCAAAGTCGGGGCCTCCACTGCCGCCCACACCGCCGAGAACAGCCTGGCCCACGCCGCCGAGAACACCTTGGCCCGCGACGCCGCCCACACCGGCACCACAGCAGCCGCCGATGCGAGCAAAGGCATGTCTGCGAACGCCGCCAAGACCTTTGAGGACTTCGGAGGCGGCCTCGACAACACCCTGTCCGGCATCGAGCACAACATCGACGCTGCAGCCCCTGATGCCGCCCAGGGCGTGTCGCACAGCGAAGTCCCGCAACTCCAGCACGCAGCCGAGTCAGCTACCGGCGACCTCGACAAAATCGGCGCCCAGATCGACGAGCTCCACGTCAACCACCCGGACTCCCCCACGGCCGCCGCCCATGAGCCCACCGCCCCTTCGCAGGCGGCCTCCGGTCACGCGACCCCGGAGACCGGACCCGTAAAGTGGACGGCTCCCCCCACCGGGAAGACCGCACCGCCTCCGGAAGCCGAGTTGGCACCGCCCAGCGGCCCATACGAGAGCGCCAACGCCAACAAGGCCTTCGACGACTTCGCGCCGAAGCCTTCGCCGGCCGCCGAGGCCGCTGGCCACGACCTTGACGCCATCGGCAAGAAAATCGACGAACTCCACGTCAATCAGCCGCACGATGCCCCCGAATACGCGCACGGCTCCGATACTCACGAGTCCTCAGGAACGGTAGATGCCGACTCCGGTCGGGGTCTCGGCGCCTCGAGCGACGTCAGGCATCTGACCAACGATGAGGCTTTCGAGTATGGATCCAAGAACTGGAGCGAATTTGTCAACAAACTGCCAGACGAACAGTACGCAGCTCTGCGCGAGTACTCGACTCACAAGTACGATGAAATCAACGGCTGGCTGAGAGGGCAGAGGGAAAAGACGCCTGAGCTGGAGAGTATAGCTCAACATATGGATGAGGCTCTGGCGAAATCACACATTCCCGAGTCGTTGATGGTGCGCCGTGGCACAGAAATCCAGCATTGGCTCGACCAGTTCGACGCTGACAACGCTAAGCAACTTGTTGGCCGCACACTCAGCGACAAAGGCTACTTTTCCACGTCCATCGGCGAAACACCTGCATTTGGCCACAAGCCTGTATGGCTCCATCTCGAAGTCCCGGAAGGTCACCCTGGTATCTGGATGGACCAGGTAGATGGCGCACGCAACATGATCACTGCCAACCCCAAAGAGCGGGAACTTCTTCTGCCGCAAGGCACGCAATTCGAGGTGACTCACGTCACCAGGGAATCCGGTAAGATTCACATCCACGGAAAGGTGCTGGAATGAGCAGCAATGAGGAGCACTCGGAGCGCCGCGGAGGCTCCCCCCTCTCGCAGGATGTGGTCGTTCACGAAATCTCGGCACCTGACGACTATCGGGGTCGATGCAAGGGGCCAGTTATGTACGCTCTAGTAGCGAACCCTGTAGGCGTTGTTGAAGCGCTGTGGGCCTCTGACGACCAGGAAGCCAGCGGCGGGGTAACAAACGAGGAGCAAGGAGACGAAGCCTGGAACTGTGGAATCTACTGGATCAAGAAACGTCGCATCGCAAAGACTCGCGGACTGAAACCAACGCAGTTTCTCGCAGAAATTCAAACTTCGCATGATTCGGGCGGATGGCCCTTCCCCGGGCGCGTACTCCCGGGGCCACTCCGGACAGCAGAGAGTCTGCAAGAGCTCAAGGAATACGTCGAGAACGAGCTGTCGCGCCCGAACGTGGCCGGGCGTGAGCTGCGCTCGTACGCGGGCGCACCGCACGAGGCGGAGTACTCCGCGAGCCATCAGGGCTTCGTCGTACCGACCACGGACGAGATCCGAAAAATGGCCGACTACGCACGCAACCCGAAGGCGCAGCGTTGGTGGACGGTCGTAGACCGCAGCTTCCCCGACTTGTACGCGGAGCAGGTCCCCCTCCAGCACGTGTTCGGCGGCTGGGTCATCGAACCGGACGGCAGCCTGAGCGACTTCATCATCAACCGGGAGTACCAGCCCACGCTGGTCGGCCTGGGGTGGCGTGCGGCGGTCAACGAGTTCGAGGGCAGCATCCAGCGCCGACACATGGGACGCGAGAGCGACACGGCGTTCAGCAAGCACTTCCGCTCAGCCGAGCTCGTCGTTCCCGTCGGCGAGGGCGGCAGCTACGCCATCGAGCGTGATGCGGCTGGTCAGCTGGTCCTGCCCGTGTACTCCAGCGAGGGCCACCTGCCAGCGGGCGAGCGGCGGTGGGCGCGGATGACCGGCGTCGAGCTGGCCGGCACACAGGATCCGGAGCTGATGCTGATCATCAACCCGGGTGGCCGACCTGAGACGCGGCTCACGCTGCGCCAGGCCGCCGCAGGCGTGTAGCCGAGCCGCGCAGTACGGCTACAGGGACCGCCCCTCGGCAAGGCTGGCGCCGTTTACTGTGACACGGTCGGTGTTCTCCGCGATGGTGCCGACGGTTCCGGGTGCGTTGGTTACCGACAGCTCATTCCCCTCCAGCCGGATGGAGAAGCCGCCGACGGGCAGCGGGAACCACAACGCCGGCTCGGCCAGTTCCGTGAGGACTTCCACCTGCGGCAGACACAGGCCGAGGCGACCAACTGGGTCCCGGCCGCGGTAGTGCAACAGGCGCTCCAGCTGTTGCTGAAGACCATCAAGGATCTGCGGCGACAGGGGATGGTGTACCTGCGGCTGCAGGAGATCGACCAGGTGACGGTGGCCGCGCTGGGCCGCGATGTCGACGGGGCGGAATCCATCGCTCGCGCGCAGACCGGACCAGGCCCCGTAGCCCTTCAGCAAGCGGATCGTGTCCGCGGACACTCCGTGCCAGGCCGCCTGGTGCAGGGCGGCGTATCCGCTGGCACCGCCGGGACGAGGGCTGTTGACCAGGGTGGGATGGGCGTGCGCGAGCTGCAGCACGACGTACCAGTTCCCATCCCGCGCCGCGTCCGCGAGCCGGTCGCGGACCGCCAGATCAGTCGCGGACAGCACCTCGCGCCTCGCGATTCCGTCCCACGCGGGCATCCCCTGGCCGTCCATAGCGATCATCCTAGTCACGGCCCGCTGTCGCCTCGCGTCCAGCCAGCAGGGGGCTCTGACGACTTGAAGGGGGGTCTGGCGCAAGTTCCTTCGCTGGTTTCGAAGTCCGCCGACGGCCTCTCTGTCAGCCGGTCACAATCCGGACGACGCCTGTCACCGGGCCAGATTGAGAAAACGCTGCCGGAATGGGCGACCTCGCTGAATGATCAGGGCTCGCACGTCATCGAATGCCCTGAGCACAACCAATCGCCGTCCGGTGGCTTGTCGAGATCGTCGATGGATTGGACGAGCCCCCAGGCCGCGTAGAGCACAAAGGCGACGCAGGCCGACATCAGCAGCCACAGCACCGCTTTCTTACCGGAGGGACGCCGCAGCCAAGAGCGATGACGGTATGTGCGGCCCGTGTCCGTCCCCGCTCCGTCCGACGCGCCTGCCTTCGTTTCACGTCCGGTGTGCTGACCGATGTACCGGGGACTCATGCGGAAGTCCTGATCGTGTCGGAGGTGCCCACGACGTCGAAGTCACGAGCCAGGCCGACGGAGTTGAGGTGCGCAAGATCGGCCTGCTCAAGTTCCATCTTGAACGGACCCCCGAACTTCTCCTGGGTGCGCCGGTGTTCACTGGGCACGCCCCAGTCGTAGCGCTTGTTCACTTCCACCTGGTACGTGATCTCGTCGCCGTGCTTCTCTCCGACAAGGCGGTACTGGAAATGGTTCAGGGCGTAGTACCAATCCATGCTGGAGTCGCCGTCCGCGGTGTTCGGGGCTGTCGACCCCCACTCAGTGGTGAACGGGCCGTCGGGGCGCTTCCGCACATCCTGCTCCAACGTCTTGTCCACGTCGCGATGGAACTGCGGAATATCCCGCATCATCTGCTGCGGCTCCACCTCGACAGTCTTGCCTGAGCCGTCGAGATAGTGCTTGACCAGGCCGGCGGCATTGACCCAGCCTCGAGCGGCCGCCGCTGCGCCGACGTTATTGAGCTGGTTGCGCACCATCCGGTCTTTGACGGTGGGTTCGAAAACGTTGTACCGACGGTCCTCTGTTTCGAAGTTGTGCGGCGTACCGAAGATCACCTTGAGGCTCGTCGTGAGCCACTCATCAATCTTGTTCACCTCGCTCAGAATTTCTTGGGCCCGGAGCTGGATTAGATCAGCAGCCTGCTTCTTCTCCTGGTACTTCGCCTCGCCGCTCGGGTCGTCACGGTCGATCAGGATTGACCACTCGACAACACCGTCATCGGCTATCTTCATCCCCGCTTCATGCGCATTGCTGTCGAGCTCGCGCGCGACCCGCTGCCAGCCTTCCAAACCGTCGGTACCTCCGGTTCCGCGTGCTCCGTCTGCCTCCTCGTCCAGAAACCTGCTCAGGGACTTGACCTCTGCGTCGAGCGCGTCGAAGCCGACCTGTATACGGTCGCAGTACTTCTGAGCCGCCTCTCCGCCCTCACCCCTCCAATGGTCCCTGTGCAACTTGCGCACAACGTCGTCGTGGAATCCCTCACGGGCCTGCCTGATCTTTCGGTGGATCACGTCGTTCCACCGGTCGGCGAACCTCTCCAGGCCGGCGACGTCCAACTCCAGGAGTTGTGAGAAGGTGACCACTGCTCTGCCCTTCAGCGGTAGATGCCGGAGATGTCGTGCGCCATACGGGTCTCGTTGCCGTCGTAGGCATCCGCGCTGCTGCGGAAGTTGTCGGAGGCGCGGTTCAGCCGGTCGCGCATCTCCTGGTTCAGGCGCTCCCAGCGCTCGTGCATGTCGTCGATGCTCTGCACGAATCCGAATCCGTGGGCTGCCCTCGCGAGGTCCTCGGCTGCGTCCTTCGCCTCCCCCAATGTCTTCCAGACCGTCAGAGAAGCCTCGTCACAGGCATCCGCACAGTCCCGCAGAAACGAGGAGGTCACTCCGACATCCGGATCCGATCCCCACGGAGGGGGCAGGTTCGGTCCCGTGGGCGACGGTGTCGGCTCAGGGCCGGAAGGTGACGGGCTCGGCTCGGCCGGTACTGGGTCCGGGTCCGGTGTCGGTCCAGGTGACGGCGACGGCATCGGCGTCGCGTCGGAGACCATGGAGTAGGACAGCCGTGGGTCTACGGGATCACTCATCGCATCCTCCGCGCACATACGCATTGCCGATCGCAACCATGACAACCATTCTCGCAAGAAGGCCGTTGGGCACGGGGGTTGGGCTGCTGGTCGTACCTTCCAGGTTCCACACCAGCTCACGCCATCATGGTCGCCATCCCCGTAGACGTCCTGAATTGGATCGCCATGGTCGCGGAGCCGAGTCTCTGACGAGCCGGCTGGGCGTCGGCCGATAAGGCACTACGGGGCTTCTATGTCAGAACAGGTGTCGGCTTTTAGGTTGCTGAAGGGCAACGGCGTGCCATTCGTGGATGTCGCCCATGCCATATTCGGATGGTGAGCCACGCTCCTCCATCCTTCACGTAACCGCACCGGATCGGTGAACGGCACAAGGTCAGCAGCCGTTGGCCTTTGCCACGATGGGGACGATCTTCTTCAGCAGCTGTGTGAGCGCCTTTCCCCTCTTGGACAGGTCCTTGGGGTAAAACGTAAGGATCTCCACGGAGAAGCTGGTTCGGGGTAGACCGTCCGACGGGTCGGACTTGTAGCCGGGACACGCTTCCACCGCCACAGCACCCCGAGAGTACAAGCCAACGTCGCCGGAAGCGTCGACTGTGACCTTATCGCTGCGCCCACGGCCGTAGTCGGTGGCCCTGTTCGTGGCGATCACGCGGGCAGTTGATGCGTCCGCGTGGAAGAAGGTGCTTACGAGGAGCGTCTTGTGGTTGTCGACCGCATAGTCGCACCCCGAGGCGTACTTGCCGTTAACGAGGGAGTCGCCGGTTTTCGACAGCTTGCTGCCGGGCGGGAAGAGGGGCTCGATGGCCTTCTTCCCGACGCGCACTCCACACAAGGTGTCAGGCAGGGTGTATTCGACTTCAGGTTTCTTTTCCCCAGAGCAAGCCGTAAGCAGAAGCGCGGCGAGTGGCAGCAATGTGCAGCCGATACGGCGGCTGGGGCGGCGGTCAGCCATGATATTGGTCCCCCCATTCGGCACCGGTGGTGTGGCTTTGGTCGACCTCTCGGCCCACGGCGTTTTGCAAGTTCTCACTCCCTCCGGAACGGGCGATGTCGGCGCGGACAGACTCACGCAAAGCCGACTCGCCGTTGGTGTAGTTGCGCCCCGCCTCGCTTTGGGCCTCGCTGGTGGTGTCCCGGTACAGCCTGCTGGCCACGCTTTCCTGGACGTCCTCGACCACCCAGCCGACAGCGTCGCCGGCCACGGGGATTTTCCCAGTCGCGAGTCCGAGACCGCGACCAACCCACTTGTTCGCGGTGTCGACGCGTTCGTTGTAATCGGCGTCGTCGTGCGCGTGGGTGTCGTGAACGGCGTGAGCGCGGGCCGCGCTCATGATGCCTGCCACCTCGGCTCCAGGATGAGCGGCGGAAGAGACGCGCTGAGCGAGGGAAACTTCGCTGTCCTGTGGGCCCTTGATTTCTGCGTCGATGACGGCAGAGGTGTAAGCCTGCTGAGAACCGGTGATTGCAGCGTAAGCGTCTGGGTCCTGGCTGACCTGGTAGAGGAACTCCTTGGTCGCCTCGGGGTCCAGATCAGCGTTCGCACCTTGGACGGGCAAACTGTCCTGGCCGCTGATTGAGCGCTGAATGTCGCCCATGTAGTCGCCTCCGATGTTGCCAAGACTGTCGCTTGCAGCTGCGTAGGGGGCGGTCCCGTCGTCGTTGTTGAGCAGTCCTCCGGCATCGGGGCCGCTGAATTTGTTGATCACCTGGGCGGCCAGGGCAGCCTGATCCTGGGTGTGGGCAAGCGAGCCGGTGGAAGGGTCGGCGCCGGCGGGACGGCCAGTCGTGGCTGCTTCGAGGGCGTGGCCCAGCGAGTCGGGGAAGTCGCTCATGGACTTCTTCGCGGCGTCGGGGTCGTGGCCGGTGATGTCAGGGAAGGACTGGTAGTCCTTGTTGACGAGGTAGTCCAGGTAGTTACTCGCGCCATGGATCTCGGACAGCTCGCCCTTGTGAGTGCCGTCCTCGGCGTATGCCTCCATCGGCGGCGTGAAGTAATCAGTGGCGGCCTGCGGGCTGTGTCCCAGGGCCTCCAGGACGCTGTTCATGGGGTCGTAGCCGGCGCCGTTCTTGCCAGAAGGGTTGAAGCCGTACTTGGGGTCGCCGATGTCGTTCTTCGTGCCGGCAAAGAAGTACGGGTCCTTGTCGTGGAGTTGGGTGACGTGCTCCGCGATGGGGGTGAGGAAGGACGAGTCGTAGTCGCCGTAGCGGAGGATGCCGCCCAGGAGCTGGTAGCCGTAGGGGCCCTCGCTCATGCTGCCGTCGTACAGCTGGATGTGCTGCGTGCCGAGTTTGCGCAGGTCGGCGGTCCACTGCTCGGACAGGTGGGGCTTGTTGTCCGGGTCGGTGGCGGTGGCCAGGGTGTTGCCCATGTTCTGCTGCATCTGCTGGAGCAGTTCTTTGCGTTCGTCGCTGGCGCCGCTGGTCTGCAGGGCGAGCTGGCCGTAGTCCCGGAGAGCGCCTTCCTGGCCGAGCTGCTTGTAAAAGTCAGTGGCGAAGGCCGGGTCGTTCTGGTTGGCCTTCATCAAATGGTTGAGATCCTTGAGCTCGCCGTCGGTGAGCTTGTCGCCCTTCCTCATCAGCTCGGCCGCGTGCGTGGCGTCGGCGTTGTCCAGTGAGGTGACGACCTTCGAGTTGAAGTCGGTCTTGTTTCCGCCGAGGTCGCGGCGCAAGGCCCAGCAGGCGGTGTCGTCGGCGTCGGCTGCTCGCTGGAGGACGCGTTCGATGCGGCGGGCGAAGGCGTCGCAAGCCTCGTGTTGTTGGCGGATGATGTCCTGGGCGTCGGGGTCGTGGTGGCGCATGGGGTCCTGGGACATGTCGTTGCGCGGGGTGACGACGCCGGTGGGGCTGACGACGAGATCCTGCTCCTTGGCCTCGACGTTGGCGAGGTGGTGGAGGTCGTCTTTCGCCTTCTTCAGCTCCGTGTGGAGTGTCGTGAGGACACCGGCAATGCCCTGCGCTTCCTTGTGGGCGTCCGCGAACTCCTGGTGGGCAGCACGCACGTCGTTGTCGGCCTTGGCCGCCGTCAGGACCGGCTGCGTCCAGCCAGCTTGCTTGAAGGGGCGGGCGACCTGATCACCGTATGCCGTGTGCAGCCCCTTGAACTTGGTGACGGTTTCCTCCCAGCGGTCAGCGGCCGCTTTGAGGTTGCTGAGGTTGAGGTGATACAGCTGCTCGTACGTCGGCATGAGCTCGGCGAGTCCCCGTGAAGTCGTGAGTCTTGTCAGGCTGGAACTAGGCGGTGGCGGTGGGTGGAGGGCCTGCCTCAGCCGAAGTCACTCGCCAGGGAGTTCATGGTCTGCGTGTTCGCGGCTTCGGTGCGCTGATACAGCAGTCCCGTGCCGCCACACTGGGTGGCGAGGCTGTCGCAGCCGGCCGCAAGCGCGGAGACCTGCGACGACCAGGTCTCCGTCAGGCCGGTGAGGGCTCCGCCCAGCCCGCCGTCCCAGTTGCCTGCGCCGAAGTCCTGGGATGTCGTACGCGTCTCGTCCACTGGATGAGCGCCAGCGGTTCGCGTCTGCCCTGCGATCTCGCGCGCGCCCGAGCTTGCACGATTGAGCGCTGCAGGGTCCTCGATTTCTGTCCCGGCTGACACGTCTTATCCCCCATGTCCTTTACGTTTCGCGTGGAGCGGAAGGTGGCCACATTTGACGCGAGCACGTCGGCAATGAATGAGTATAGCCCCGTCCGTGAGCGGGCATAGCTCTGGCTATTCACGGAGCTGAGCATGCTCTTTCAGCATTGCCTCTCCAGGGAGAGTAGGCCGGCGACGATGGGCGAAATAGTTCTAGTTGCCCGATGTTCGCCTTTGCGCAGTCTCCGTGGTCCAGGTTCTCTTCGCTCGGTTCTGTATGTATCGGACCCAAGCGGCTCAGCTGATCGACAAACCTCTCTCCGGGGGCCCCATAACTCGCCGAGAATCCTTCACACGATCGTCAGGAAACCTCGCACCGAACAAGGCAGAGCCGTCAGTACGGCCGCGCTCTATTCGCTCTCACCCGATCAAAGAAGGAACCTACTGGTCCTGATACGGGGGCTGTTGTGCGTAGGGATTCGGGTGCTGCGGAGGCTGTGCGGGAGGAGCGGGGTACCCGTGCCCCTGGTTGGGAGCTGGGGCGGAGTACGGCGGTTGGGCCGGGGGCATCGCTTGCTGGGGCGGGTAGCCCATGTTCTGCGGGTAAGGCCCGCCGACGGGGCCTCGCATCCCGGAGTTGCGGCGACTGCGGGTTACAGCGAAGACGACGGCTGCGATCACGGCTGCGAGGCCAACAACGCCGATGAGAAGGACGATGGCGCCCATTGGGGAGGTTCCATTCTTGTTCTCGGGATGGTTCGCTGCGCCGTCGTTGTTTGTGCCGTGGAGGACTGCAATAACCACAACCGCGCCGCCACTGGACGGTGAGCTACTCCTACTGCCCTTGATGCGGGGGCTGCTGGCTGTACGGGTTGGGGTGCTGAGGGGACTGTCCCGGAGAAGCCGGGTACCCCTGGTTGGGTGCCGCATTGGGGTACGGCTGCTGGCCAGACGGGTACGTGGGCTGCTGAGGGGCTCCACCGCCGGAGCCGGAGCCACCATTACCGCCGCCGCGGCGGCGGGCTACCGCGAAAATGATTGCACCGATGACCACGATGGCAGCGATGCCGCCAGCGATGACGAGGACATTATTGGAGGAGGACTTCTCTTTAGCCTGGGTCGGAGAATCCGTTCCCTTGGCAGCCTCAGTGGATGTGGAGTTCGATGAATCGAGTTGGCCGAGAGGGTTCGTCTTGGGGCCGGCGGGGATGTTCATCGTAAGCGCCGAGTAGGGACGGACGATGCCATAGCCATATTCTTCGTCGGGCGCTTTCAATCCCGCGTGATGGGCGAAGGTGGCCGATTTGATTAGACGGTTGATGACTTGGCCTGCGGTGAGATCGGGGTACTTGGCTCGGACCAAGGCGGCAGCACCAGACACAAAGGCTGTGGCATCTGAAGTACCGTCATTCCGGCCATACCCATTGGACTGTTCCGGGTCCGCACTGACAATGTCCACGCCAGGAGCTGTAAGTGCCAGTCCTTTTCCAGTATTCGAGTCTTCCCAGCGATTTGCTTTCTTGTCCACGGCACCGACCGAAACAACACCTGGAAGTGCGGCCGGCTCGCTTACAGAAGAAAACCCATCATTACCTGCACCTGCGACAACGACAACATCATGAGCTTGCGCGTACGCAATCGCTTCACGACCGGCGCTTAGCGTCTTACCACCGTCATTTGCGAAGGAGAGGTTGATTACCTTTGCACCCTGATCCACCGCATATCGAACTGCGGCACCCCATGTCTCGTCAAGGTTCCTATCGTTTTGCTTCCGAAGGGTGCGCAAGGGCAGAATCTTGGCCTTCGGCGCTAGTCCCATCACGCCGGAGGAGTTCCCCGCACCATGGCCGTGACCAGCGATAATACTCGCCATCGCTGTTCCGTGACCCAGGGTATCTTCTTGGGCATTCCCACCACCGGTGAAGTCCTTGCCCTCAAGGACCTGACCAGTCAGATCAGGATGGCTGGCGTCAACTCCGGAATCGACAACAGCGACTGTGACGCCCTGTCCCTGGGACTTAGCCCAAACGTCCTTCATTGAGAACACGTTCAAGGCCCACTGCTGATCCCTAACGTAGTCAGCTGAGGCAACTGGGGCCGCAGTAAGGAGCAAAGCTCCTGTCAACGCCACGACTCCCGTCGTAGACCAGACTCGCTTGAAACCCACTTCCTTGCTCCTCACTCAGCTACGACCCGTTCCGCCAGCCCTCATGCGGGCGAGCCGCACGCGGACTTCGTGCGGCTCGCCAGTGTGCCCTACTCGATCGTCCGGGGTACGTTCCGGTTGCGGTCTTCTTCCGAGATCCAGGTCTCCTCGTCCTCGACCAGGTAGTCGGGACGGTCGCCCTGGCTGTTCTCTTTCTTGGACTTTCGCCCCTTGCCTCCAGCCCCGGCTGCGCCTGCCTGCGTTCCGCCCCGGCTGCCGTGCAAGCCAGCACCGCCACCCGCGCCCTTGCCTGCCCCCTTGGCCGCACCAACCACACCGCCACGGGTTCTAGCGAGGGCCCCACGACCGCCGGCGCCGGCTCCGCCTCGTCCGGCCGCGCCGGCTCCGCCACCCATGCCGCCCATGCCGGCTCGGCCTCCGGCACCGCGGCCTGCCCCTGCGCCACCGGTCATGCCCCCGCGGCCACCCGCGAAGCCGATACCCCCGCCGAGGCCAGTCGTGCCGCCGGGAGCACCGACGCCGGAACCCGGGCCTCCGCTGACGCCGAAGTTGCCACTGCCGGCGCTGGGGACACCCGTATTAGGGCCAGGCCCAGCCCCCGTCATACCGGTGGAGATACTGTCCACATTCGTCCCGGTCGTCGGGAGACTTGTCTTCGTTGTTGGAAGCTGCGTGCCTCCCGTGATGCCGGGGTCGCGGGGAACCGTAGGGGCGGGCTTCACGCTGGTGGTCGGCCCTGCGCTCCAGGGCTTACTACCTGACCCCGAACCGCTGGGACGAGACGTACCAACCCCGGGAGTGACGACAGGCGGTGGATACTCCACATTCTGGGTGGGTTCCTTGACATGGCCCGGGGGCTCACCGTGGATTGGTTGGTTGTTTTGCAAGTTCCGCGTGATGCGCATGTATTGAGCGCCCAGATTCTCCATGACGGCAACACCGTTGAGCTGGGCTTCTCGGCTGGCGCCGATCTTGCCTTCATCTTTCTGTGCAATCTGAGCAGTGGTCAGCTTGCCATCACGGAGATCACCGGCTACCGATTCGCCGTTGTCCCAACTCCAGTCGGTAGCGGCGTCACCGATCTTGTCCATGGTGCTGGGTTCATGAATATCGTCCAGTTGCTGCTTATACGTACGCAGCTGGTGGCCGGCGTCGGCCATCTGGGTGCTGTTGAGGTCCGCGTGCCAAGCTGCGTTTCGGATGCTCTGCGCGATTTCGCGAGCCTTCTTCTCGAAACTCCTGGCTGCTTCACCTTCCCAGTGCTGCAGAACGTTGTCGACCGCCTTGTCGAGCAAGCCAGCAATTCCGCCGCTCTCGCCACCGGCGAGAATCTCGTTGACCTTGCCCCAGTGACGGCCGACCTCCTCGATCGCCCCAGGGTTGGTACCGTCAAGCATCTGCTTGAGCTCTTTGAGCGAGTGGTCGATGAATTGAGTCTTTGTCTGAGGACGTCCTGCAATACACGTCTCTTGCTCAATGACTGGTTTCGGCAGCCCTTGCTCACCGGACATTTTGAACGCTTCCCCTCTGTAGGTGATTCTCGATCGGTCTACTTGGCCCAATCACCGCTCGAGCCCCCGGAATTACCACCCATTTGCTGCTTGTTCGCGTACTCCTGCTCGGTGTACTTGTCTTTCACCTTGGAAGTGCTCGTACTGAACCTGTCAATGAGTCCGTGAAGTCCCCCAATGACTTTCTCAAGCTCATTCTTCGCGTCCTTGTGGGCAGCATGTAGATCCCCAGCCTCCAAGAACTGGCACGTGTTCCCGAACGCATCCATCGGGATCTCCGTGTTATAGCGCGACGTCTGCCCCGCCTTGTCCATATCGTCTAGCAACGTCCAGAGCTTCCGGATGACCTCATCCAGAGCGCTCAGATCAACCCGCATCCCGTCGCTCATACCCCGTTGTCCTCTCCCCTGTAACTCAAGTTGTCAGCACCGCTAGGTGCCCAAGTCATCGCCCGAGTTGGGCAGCCAGGCCAGAGGCCCCAGCTACCCAACCCGCCCAACACGACCATCCCTCCGACTCCGCCAGTCCCGCACAGCCACCCCACTCCCCGCAACCACCAACACAAGCGCAAGCCCCGCCCCCACCACATAAATGGCTGTCCGGCGCTCCCGCTCCGCCTCGCTCTCGCCCATGGTCACCGCCATGGGGACGACCCCGCCGGAGCCGGCCTTCACCGCTGGATCAGGTGTCGGCGTCGAGGCCGGTTTTGAGTCGTCCGACAACGCGGCCACCGGGTCGATCACGCCCCAGCCGATGTAGCGGTTGGGGCCGCGGCTCGGCCGTTGGGCCGTCTCCTCGATGCGGGTGGAGATCTGAGCCGCCGTCCAGCCCGGGTGCTTCTGCTTCAGCAGCGCCGCGACGCCCGCGACATACGGCGCTGCGAAGCTCGTGCCGTCGGCTGTGCACTGGCCTCCCTTGGGGACCGTCGAGACCATGTCGACGCCCGGTGCCGCGACGTCCACGAAGTCTCCCGACTGGGAGAAGTAGGCGCGTTCGTCGTTGCGGTCGGAGGCTGCCACCGCCAGGACGCCCGGGTACGACGCGGGGTAGGTGTTCGCGGACTTGCCGTCGGCTCCGTCGTTGCCGGCGGCCGCCACGATCAGGACGCCCCTCTTCACGGCCGCCGCCACGCTGTCCCGTAGTCCCTGGTTGTCCTGCTTGTCCGCGGTGTCCGAGGAGATGTTGATGATCTTCGCGCCCGAGACGGACGCGTCGTGGATCGCCTGGGCCATGGTCCTCGAGTTGCCCTGCTTGTTCTCTCCGCCCGTGTAGCGGAAGGACAGGATCTTGGCCTCCGGGGCTATGCCCTCGAAGCCCGTGCCGTCGATCGGGCGGGCGGCGATGATGCCCGCCACCCGGGTGCCGTGGCCCTCGATGTCCTTGTTCGCGGCGCCGCCGACGTAGGTCTTGCCGGCGCCGGCCATGGCCCCGCTGAGCTGTGGGTTCGAGCTGTCCACGCCCGTGTCGATCACCGCGACCGTCACGCCCTTGCCCGTCGCCTGCCCCCACAGCTGGTCCAGGAGGACCCGCTGGAGCGACCAGGGCGTGGACTTGATGACTGGGCCGTCGAAGACGCATTCCGAGCTCGCCGCCAGGCCGAACTTCGCCCCGCCGGAGGCAGGACCGTCGGATGCGAATGCCGGCGGCGCCGACACCACGCACAACCCGGTCACCGCAAGCACGCCGAAAACCCGCTGCAGTGCGCGGGTTCCACTGTTGCGGTCCTTGCGGCTACGCGAACGGGCTCTGCGGCCCTCCACGTTCAGGCCCCTCATGTCCAGGCCCCCAGGGCTTCCTCGACGTACCGGTGACGGATGTACCGGTGACGGACGTACCAATAAACGGATGTGAAGATTTGCGGGATTTGCTGTGTGCGACCCTGAAGCAGAGCTCGGCCCAGTCGACACCGTGGCGTCGGCTGGGCCGATTCTCTTCATCTCAGGTCCCTCGGATCCCTCAGGCGCCTCGGGTCGCCGACTGGCTCAGCCCCAGGAAGAGGCGTTGCTCTTCTCAGTGGCCTGGTAGCTCTCGGCCGCGCTCTGCAGCGCCGTGGAGATCTTCAGCAGCGTGTTGTGCAGGTCCTGAGCGGTCTTGTCCCACTCGGTCTGCTTGCGCTGGTAGCCCTCCTGCGCCTCGCCTTCCCAGGTGGCGGCGACGCGCTTGACCGCGGCCTCGAGGTCGTCGAGCTGCTGCTTGATGCGCCCGGCGGTCGTACGCACGTCCGTGGAGGCGTTGGTGATGGTTGCGTAATTGACGAGGATCGACATCGTCATTCCCTTTCAGGAAGAATCGTTTGGGAAGTCGTTCGGGATCGATCAGGATCAGTGGACCCAGTGGGCTCAATGGGCCCAGTGGATCGGTCGGAGCCGGATACGGCTCAGCCGAAGTCCGACATGATCTTGCTGATCTCGGAGTTCTGCTGCTCTTCCGACGCGGAGTAGTTGCTCCGCGTGGAGTCCACGGCTTCCTTGATGTCGTTGAGGATGTCGCTCATCTTCTTCGCATCCTGGTTCCAGCGCTCCTGCAGCTGGTGGTAGGACGTGGCCGCCTGGCCCTTCCAGCCGCCGGCGATCTGCTCGATGACACCGTTCAGACGGCGGATCTCGCCCTGCAGCTGGCCGTTGGCGGTGCTGATGTCGCCGGAGAGCTTGGTGAGTTCGTCCTCTGTTACCCGGAACTGGCCGGCCATGATGACCTTCCCCCATGTCGTCGTTCATGTTGTCTGATCCGGGAAACCTACTTGGTGCCCGGAGACTTCGCACCGTTGAGCGCTGCAAACACTCTATCGTCAGCCTGTCTCACATCCACAGGCAAGACCAATCAGTTACACGGCTCACACACTTGAGCGATCATCTTGTGATCAACAGGCCCGGCACGCTCAAGTGCCCGGACTTGTCCGCCCGTTGGCGGGCGACCGGCGTCAATCGCCGGCCGGCCCACCGGGGTTCCACGATCACTGGCTCTGTTCCTGCGAGGCGCTGCCCGTGTCCAGCGTCGGGCCCTTGGGGATGAACTCCGCCCAAGTCTGCGGAACCAGCGCGGGGTTGGTGATGTCCTCGTAGCCCAGGCGTGTACGGGCCTTGTCCGTCTCGCTCGCGTTCTGCGACGACCCGGTCGAGGCGGACGAGCCGGCGCCGCTGCCCTTCGCCGCGCTGTCGTTGTTCGACGGCAGCGAGTAGCGCAGACCCGTGTCCGTCAGCAGGTACTGCGCGCCGCCGCCGCCCGCGACACCCGTGAGCTCCTTGAAGAGAAGGCCCGAGCCGGAGGAGACGTAGGCGCTCACCGAACCGGAGACGACCTTCTTCGGGTACGCCGTTCCGGCCCAGGCGGCCAGATGCGGCTTCTTGTCGGCGCCGAAGGTGCCGTCGTAGACGCTGCACGAGGTGGTGCGGGCCTGGCCGGTCGCCGTGGACGCGGGGTTGGCCTGGTGCGGGACGTCCGCCGGCCAGCCCTTGTCCCCGTAGAACTTCTCCGGAGCGCCGCCGTTGGCCGCGATGATGACGTTCTGGGGGACCTTGGCGGCCGTGGCCGCCTGGGCCTGGGGCGACTGCTTGAGCAGCTCCGCGACGAACGGGGTGACGGAGGCGACCTTGTCCTGGAGGACCACGTAGTACTGCTTGCCCTGCGCGTCCTCCGACTCCAGTACCTGGCCCACCGTGGTCGCCCCGGTGGGCAGGCCCTTGGCCGTGGTCGTCCGGCCCGCGCCCGGGACGGTCGGGAAGGTGATGGCCCCGCCGTCGTTGAAGGTGGCCAGCCACTCCTGGCTCACCGGCTGCGGCTCGGCGGACTGGCCGATGACGGCCGCGAGCAGCTGCGCCATGGTCGTCTGGTTGAGCCCCGGTCCACCGAGCAGGAAACGGTTCCCCGCCCGGTCGATCAGATAGCGCGCACCGGTCTTGCTGTCCTTGACGTACAGCGCCTCACCGGCGTCGACCTTGCCGGAGTTGTCCAGCGTCTTGGCGTCGTCGGCATTGAGGACGAAGACGGCGCGGTCGATGGAGTCGGCCGAGCCTCCCGGCGCCGGGCGCTCGCACACCGCCCACGTCTTCGCCTTCTCCGCGTCGTCCTTGGAGGGCAGGCGGTCGGGGGCGTACGGGATGCCGATGGTCGCGCCGTGCGGGAGGTCGCTCTTGTCGATCTCGCTGCCGGAGACCTCCAGGACGCTGCCCTTGCCCTTGTCGAGGAGGAGCTTGGCGGAGGCGTAGTTGAGCACCGGGTGCAGCGTCGCGACCTTCTTGCCGTTCGACGTCTTGTCGTTGATGACGACGTAACGGGTCGTGGAGTCGCTGTCGACGATGATGTACTCGCCGGGCTTGTCCCAGCCCGCCGGTGCGGCCGGCTTGATCACGCCGTAGGCGATGAAGCCGATCACCAGGACGACGCCGAGCGCCAGGCTGGGCGTCACCGTGCGCATGGGACGCGGTGCGCCTTCCTCCGAGCCGCCCGGCGACGGTGCCAGGAACGCCGCGACGGTGCGCTTGCGAGCGAAGTTGTAGGCGGCGAGCTCGTCCTGACGCTTTGCCATGGTCCCCGTTTCTCCCGTTTTGTACTGCTCGATCGTGACTGTGCTGCCCGATACCGCTCGATCGTGCCTGTGCCGCCGGATCGCGTTCGCAAGGCAGCTTCGGCCGCGCAGGCACCTGCTCGGCCGCGCAGGCACCTACTATGCCCTGCGCCACCGGACGCCGGTTCACCAGGTGTTGGGGCCGCCCCCGCATCTTCACAGAGCTTCACCACAGCGCTTCACCATGCGGGCCCGGCCCGTGAAAGGCTGGCCACCTGTGGTTTCGGTGTCCCGTGTGTCGCCTCATGTGTCGCAGCGGGTACCGTGAGCCGCCCACACGGATGTTGTGAGCCCAGTCATGGCCCAGCTTCATGGACCAGTGATGGCCCGGTGAGCGGCCACATAGTTCTCGAAAGGGATGTCCCGGGGGATGAGCAGCGCTACGAGCACTCGGCGCGGTCGCCGCGCACAGCAGCAACAGGGAGGGCCCGGCGACAGACGTCGCTCCCCGGCCGCTCCTGCCGCCCCCGCCGCCGCGTCGCCGCGCACGCTGCCCCGCCCCGGCGGTCTGGGCCCGGTCCGGTTGCAGCAGCTCATCCTGGTGGAACTCGCGGCCGCGGTGATGCTGGCCGCCTGGGCCGCCGACACGTCCTGGCTGCTGGCGCCGGCCGGCGCCGTGGCGGTGCTGCTGCTTCTGCTGGCGGTGCTGCGCCGTGGCCGCCGTCCGCTGCCCGAGTGGTACGAGACGACGCGCGCGATGCGGCAGCGCCAACGCGACGCCAAGCTGCCCGTCCCGCCCGGGACCGACGCGATGCTGGCGCCGGTCGTGGAATGCGACCCGGCCCTGCGGACGTACAACTTCGTGTCGCGTGACAACCGGGCGATCGGCATGATCGGCGACGGGACCTTCCTGACCGCCGTCCTCTTCGTGCAGCCGGCCGACGAGCCGCTGCGGCCCGCCGCGGCCCACCGGCAGCTGCCGCTGCGGCTGATCCAGGACGCCCTGGAGGTCGACGGCATCAGGCTCGCCTCCGCGCAGGTCGTGCAGCACACCCAGCCGGCGCCCGCGCCGCATCTGCCCGCGCAGTCGCTCGCCGCGCGCTCGTACGGCCCCCTGCAGGCGCAGGTCGGTTCGCCCGCGCTGCGGCTGACCTGGGTCGCCCTCAAGCTGGACCCGGAGCTGTGCCCGGAGGCGGTGCAGGCGCGCGGGGACGGTGTTCCCGGGGCGCAGAAGGCGCTGCTGCGGGTGGCGGACCAGCTGTCCAGCAGGCTGGCCGGCGCCGGTTTCAAGGCGACCATCCTGGACGAGAACGAGCTGGTGCAGGCGCTGGCGACGTCCAGCTGCCTGAACCCGCGCGCCAACGCGCAGCACGGCCAGGAGGGACGGGCGCCCCAGCGCCGTACCGTCGAGGCGGTCAAGTCCTGGCGGGTCGACGACCGGTACCACGCGACGTACTGGGTCTCCCGCTGGCCGCAGTTGGGCAACGGCGGTGTGGCGCTGCCCGAGCTGGTCACGCGGCTCACCTCGCTGCCGGTGCTCGCCACGACGTTCAGCATGACCCTGAGCAAGGCCGGCAACAGGGGTGTCTCGCTCACCGGGCACATCCGGGTCACCGCCCGCGGTGACAGCGAACTCGGCCAGGTGGGAAGGGAGTTGGAACGGGCTGCCGGTGCCGCGAAGGCCGGTCTGGTCCGTCTCGACCGGGAACAGGTCCCCGGAGCCCTCGCCACCCTGCCGCTCGGAGGTACCTACTGATGTCCTACCCCCCGCAGACCATGCCACCGGGACAGCAGGGCAACACCCCCGGCCGTACGACGCCGGCCCACGTCGCCTCGCCGACCGACACCGGCATGATCCCGATCATCCGGCAGCCGGAGACCCCGCAGCAGCAACGGCGCATCGCCAGCCCGGGGTTCGGGCTGCGCGGGCCGCGCCGCAACCGGCATGTCGTCACCGCCGACGAACTCGCGGCGATCAGCATGCCCATCGGTGACGACGGTGTACTCATCGGCACCGACCCGGATGCGCAGCCCGCGGTGCTGGGCCTGTCCCGGCCGACCGCCTTCGACGTCGTCCTCGTGGGTGGTCTGTGGCTCGCCCAGGTGCTGGCGCTGCGCGCCGCCGCGACGGGCGCGCGCGTGGGCGTCGAGACCGGACGTCCGCAGGTCTGGCAGCAGTTGGCGCAGGCGGCGGGCGGCGGCCAGCAGTGTGTGACGGTCTATCCGGTGGGCCGGGTGCCCGCGCAGGGGCCGTCGGTGTCGAGTCCGGTGGTGCTGATCCGGGACTGCGGTGTGCGTCCGCCGCGTGGGCGGGTGACCTCGGTGCCGTGGCAGGCCGTGGTCACGGTCCTGCCGTACGTCAGCGAACACGCGCCGCGGTGGCTGGCCCAGGCGCAGCTGGTCGGCATCCAGCAGATCTCGCCGCAGGAGATCGAGGTCGTACGCGACACCCTGGGTGTCCCGAACGAGCATCTGCAGCACCTGCCGGCGCTGCACGAAGCCGCTGCCCTGTGGTGCACCCGCAAGCACCACAAGTTCGTGATGACCGAACCCACCGATGCGGAGACGGGCCTGCTCGGCGTGGCCCGACGGATGGACTGACGCGTCGTCGTCACCGGGGGAAGGGTGCGAACGGCGCGAACCGGGCGCACCCGTGAGGCTGTTGGGTTCGCACCATGGGGGCTTTTCCGTCCCGCCATGCGAGTGATTAGGCTTCTGGTGGTGCGGTGACGATCGCAGTCGCGTGGGACTCGCCACTCGGTCCGCCCGACCGCGACGACGACCAGCTCAGCAGCAGTGGCTGACCAGGAGGCAAGCAGTGAACAGGGATCGGTCCGAGTACAACGGCGGCAGCCCTTCCTCGGACGGGGACGATCACGAGGTGGATCTCACCGGCGAGTTCGAGATCGTCTACGAGCCGCCCGCCTGGTACGCCCAAAGCACGCAGGGTGGCTCCCCGTCCGGCGGCCAGCAGGACGGCGGGCGGCAATCGCCGCCGCCCCCGAGCGGGCCGCCCATCGGAGCACCCACGGGGCCCCCGGGCGTCACACCGCAGCGTCCCGCGCCACCCGCCCCCGCACCGGCACAGCCGCCCGCCCAGGCCGCACCACAGCAGCCCGCACCCCCGTCGCAGCCCGCGCAGCCCGCTCCGGCGCAGGGCACGGGCGGCTACGGATTCCCGCCGCAGCAGTCCGCGCCGGGCGCCGCCCCCGCGGCGACGCCCGGCGGGTACGGCTACCCGCAGCAGCCGGGGGCCGGCGCACCGCCGCAGTCCGGCCAGGACACGTCGGGCGGTTTCGCCGCGCCCCCACAGCAGCCGGCCGCCGCGCCCCAGCAGCCGACGCCGCCCGCCGCACCCCAGCAGCCGGCGCCTGCCGCGCCCTCGGCCGCCGCGCCCGGTTTCCCCGTGCTGCACCCGGTCGACGAGGACGCCCGGGCCGCCGCCCCGGCGGCGGCCCCCGAGCAGCCGGAGCCCGAGCTCAACCACGCGGCCGCCGACGCCGAGGCCGCGCGCCTGTTCGGCGATGGCGACGACGACGTCGAGCCGGAGGCGCCGCACGGCGACGAGCCGGAGCCGGGCGACCCCGCCGCGACCGCTGCCGGTGCCGGCGAGTCGGCGCCCGAGACGGACTCCCCCGCGCCGGCCACGGCGGAAGCAGAGCCGGAGGCCGAGGCGGAGGCAGCACCCACCGCTCCCCCGCCCGTCGCCCAGCCGCAGCCACAGCCACAGCCCACCGCGCAGGCCCCGACCCCGCCCCAGGCCGCCCCGGGACTTCCCCCGCTGCCGCAGGGGTTCGCACCCGCACATCCCGGCCAGGCAGTGCCGCAGCCGGACCCGCAGGCCGCGGCCGGTTACGGCTACCCCCAGGCGCCCGGGCAGCCCCCTGCCCAGCCGCAGCCGGGGCAGCCGGCCCACCAGGCACCGCCGCAGGGCACGTTCGGCCCGGCCCAGCCACAGCCCGGTTACCCGGCGCAGGGCGGACAGCCCGCACCGGCCGACCCGCGCCAGGCCGGCCAGCCGCAGCCGCAGGCCGCCGGATACGGCTACCCGCAGCAGCCGCCCCAGGCCGCCCAGCCGCCGCAGCAGCCCGCACCGCCGCAGCCCCAGCCGGGGCAGCCGCAGCCTGCCGGTTACGGCTACCCGCCGCAGCCCGAGCAGGCCGGTTACGGCTACCCGCCCCAGCAGCCGGGCTACGGCTATCCGCAGCAGCCGGCACCACAGCAGCAGCCTCCGCAGCAGGCCCCGCAGCCGCAGCCGCCCCAGCAGCAGCAACCCGGTGCGTACGGCAACCAGGGCTGGACCGCCCCGCCCGGCCCGCAGGCCGGACCCGGTGCGCCCCCGCAGCAGCAGGCCGCGCCGGGGACCCCGCTCGGCTACAACGCGGCCGTGGAGCTCTCCTCCGACCGGCTGCTGCGCAACCAGCCGAAGGCCCGCAAGAACAACCAGGCCCCGTCCCGGTTCAAGCTCGGCGCCAAGAAGGAGCAGGCCGAGCGGGAGCGGAAGCTGGGTCTGATCCGTACGCCGGTGATGTCCTGCTACCGGATCGCGGTGATCAGCCTCAAGGGCGGCGTCGGCAAGACCACGACGACCATGTCGCTCGGCGCCACGCTCGCCACCGAGCGCCAGGACAAGATCCTGGCGATCGACGCCAACCCGGACGCCGGCACGCTCGGCCGACGGGTCCGGCGCGAGACGGGCGCGACCATCCGCGACCTCGTCCAGGCGATCCCGCAGCTGCACAGCTACATGGACATCCGCCGCTTCACCTCGCAGGCGCCCTCGGGCCTGGAGATCATCGCCAACGACGTGGACCCGGCGGTCTCCACCACCTTCAACGACCAGGACTACCGCAGTGCGCTCGATGTGCTGGGCCGGCAGTACCCGATCATCCTCACCGACTCGGGTACCGGTCTGCTCTACAGCGCGATGCGCGGAGTCCTCGACCTCGCGGACCAGTTGATCATCATCTCCACCCCCTCGGTGGACGGTGCGAGCAGCGCCTCGACCACGCTCGACTGGCTGTCGGCGAACGGCTTCGCCGATCTCGTGCAGCGGTCGGTCACCGTGATCTCCGGTGTCCGCGAGACGGGCAAGATGATCAAGGTGGAGGACATCGTCGCGCACTTCGAGACCCGCTGCCGCGGGGTCGTCGTGATCCCGTTCGACGAGCATCTCGCGGCGGGCGCCGAGGTGGACCTCGAGATGATGCGGCCCAAGACGCGTGAGGCCTACTTCGATCTCGCGGCCCTCATCGCCGAGGACTTCGCCCGCACCCAGCAGGGCTTCGGCAACCCGAACATGCAGTACCCGCAGCAGCCCCAGCAGGGGTACGCGCCCCCGCCACAGGACCCCCAGCAGCAGCTCTACGGCCAGGGCGGCGCCCCGCAGCCGGGGCAGGGCTGGGGGCAGCCCCCGCAGCAGCCGGCTCCGGGCCAGGGCTGGCAGCAGCCGCCGCCCCAGGACCCGCAGCAGGGCCAGCCGCCGCAGCAGGGCGCCATCCCGCCCGGCTGGACACAGCAGCAGTAGCGGTACGGCAACGCCGAAGGGCGGCCGGTGCTCTCAGGCACCGGCCGCCCTTCGGCGTCGTAGGAAAAGCTGCGGGTACGGCTATTCGGCGGCCGTCACCAGTTCGCGGCACCGCTTCACGTCCTCGGCCATCTGCTCCAGCAGGGCCTCCAGGGAGTCGAACCTCGCCTGACCGCGGACGTAGGCCAGGAAGTCGACGGCCACGTGCAGGCCGTACAGGTCGAGGCCCACGCGGTCGATGGCGTACGCCTCCACCGTGCGCTCGGTCCCGTCGAACTGCGGGTTCGTGCCGACGGAGATCGCGGCCGGCATCGCCTCGCCCTGGACGTGCAGCCAGCCGGCGTAGACGCCGTCCGCCGGGATCGCGGTGTGCGGCAGGGTCTCGACGTTGGCGGTCGGAAAGCCCAGCTCACGGCCCCGCTGAGCGCCCCGTACGACGACGCCCTCGACGCGGTGCGGACGGCCCAGGATCTCGGCGGCGCCCTCGACGTCCCCCTCGGCGACCAGGCGCCGGGTCAGGGTGGAGGAGAACGGCTCGCCGCCGCCCGCCTCCCCGCGCACATACAGATCGACGACCTCGACCTCGAAGTCGTAGACCTTGCCCTGCTCGGCGAGGAACTCGACGTTGCCCGCGGCCTTGTGCCCGAAGCGGAAGTTCGGGCCCTCGACGACCGCCTTGGCGTGCAGCTTGTCGACCAGGACCTTCACGACGAAGTCGGCCGGCGACAGCTTCGAGAACTCGGTGGTGAAGGGAAGGATCAGGACCGCGTCCACGCCGAGGTCCGCCATCAGCTCGGCGCGGCGGTGGTGCGGGGCCAGCAGCGGCGGGTGGCTGCCGGGGCGGACGACCTCGCTGGGGTGCGGGTCGAAGGTGACGACGACGGACGGGATGCCCAGTTCGCGCGCGCGGTCCACGGCATGCCGGATGATCAGCTGGTGACCGCGGTGGACTCCGTCGTAGGAGCCGATGGTGACGACGCTGCGCCCCCAGTCCTCGGGGATGTCCTCCAAGCCACGCCAGCGCTGCACTGTGACCGCTCCTCGAACCCGTGTCCGTGTCTACCGACCTCTTACGCAGGTCTAAGGGTGCCATGCCCGGTCCGAACGGCCCGCATCGGCATGGGGGCTGTGACCCGACGCACGCCAGGCGCTCCGCGGGTAGTGCCGCTGTATGCCGTTGTATGCCGTCGTTCGACTGCGGCGCCGTCGGGGCTGGTCGCGCAGTTCCCCGCGCCCCTCAAGGGGCGCTACCGAACCGCAGCAGATCGCCCCGCCTGCTTGGTGTGCTGCTCAGACCGGCACGCGGGCGCCCGCCAGGTTTTCGATCATGCGGCGGGCGCCGGGGCCCACCACCGCCGACCAGGCCTGCGGGGCCTCGGTGAGCCAGCCGGACATACGGGCGGCGAAGCCGGGGACCTGCCGGCCGAGGTCGACCAGGGTGCGGTCGAAACGGCTCGCGCCGTCCGGGGTGCGGACGAGCAGCAGGCCGGTGCGGTGCACGAGCTCGCGCAGGTCGTCGCCGCCGCGCGGCGCCGCGGTGTGCAGCAGGGCGTCCAGGACGGCGGGGTGCTGTTCGTGGGTCAGGAGGAAGTCGAGGAGTTCGCGGCGCAGCAGGCGGGAGGCGGGGGTGCCGGGAGCGGCGAGTACGGCGGCGAGCGCGGCCCGCACCTCCTCGGGGCCGCCGTCGAGCAGACCCGTGACCAGGGGGAAGAGCACGGCGCGTGCCTCCGGTCCCTGGTCGAGCCTCCGGTCGACGTACGCGGCCACGTCGACGGCGGTCTCCGGGCGCCGCTCCACCGCCTCCCGCACCAGCGTGGCGACCCTGCGGGCCAGTGGGGGCGTGGTGACGTCGGCGAGTGTGCGCAGTGCCTGACCGGTGTCCGGCCCGCGCAGACGCTCACGGAAGGCGTCCAGGACCGGTTCCGGGTGCGTGGTCAGGGCGGCGACCAGGGCGCTCGGCGGGACGTGCGGGTCGCCGGCCGCGAACTGGCGCAGCGCCTGCGGCAGATGGCGGGCACGCGTGCGTGGATCGCGCACGAGGAGCGCGAGCGCGCCGCCGTGCAAGGTGCAGTCGGCGGGGCGGGCGAGGAGGGCGAGGGCGGCATAGCGGAGGAGTTCGCGGTCGGCGTCGGTACGGACGTGGGGGGCGGCGCGCAGGCCGTACGCCACCGCCGCCACCCGCCGCGCGGGCCGCTCGTCGTGCGCCCACCGGTCGACGGCCCGGCAGATGGTGGACGGCTCGTCCTCGGCGAGCACGGCGAGCAACTCGTCCGCCCTCGGGTGCGCACTCTCGACCAGCACCTCGGTCAGGTCGTCCAGAGCGAGGTGCCGGTGGGTGTGCAGCAGTGCCTGCGCCGCCTTGGCCACGGTCGCGTGCGGGGTTGCGGGGAGCGGGCGGTCGTCGTCGAACCAGCGGGTGAGGAGGGGTTGTACGGCGGCGGGGTCGGCGGCGAGCAGCCGGGAGACGGCGTCCAGGAAGCGGGGGCCGGTGTCCTGCGGCGGGCCGTCGGCGAGGAGCAGATGGCGCAGCAGGTCGAGGCGTTCGGTCTGCGGGAGCGGCAGGGCGGTCCAGAAGCCGGGAGCGAAAGGGGCCGTGGCGGTGGGGGCGGGACGGGAATCGTCGTTGGTCTCCCGGGAGTTCGGACAGCTCTGCCGGCGTGCTGTCACGAGCCGGTCGGCGAGCCGCCGCAGGACCGCCAGGTACGGGGTGGCGTCCGGTACCCGCAGCAGGGTTTCGGTGAGGAGGCGTGCGGGCCACCAGGAGTCCGGGTCCGCATCCAGGACGTTGGCCAACTCCTCCATTCTTACCGCGAGTTGAGCGGTTCCCTCCTGGCGGGCGAGGAGCAGCAGGGCCTCTACGACGGGGCCGATGCGGTGGTGCGGTACGGGAAGGGCGCGGGTGCCGCCGTCGGGGGTACGGCCGTGGTGG
The DNA here is from genome assembly GCF_053597275.1 of Streptomyces sp. NPDC001492. Lineage (NCBI taxonomy): Bacteria > Bacillati > Actinomycetota > Actinomycetes > Kitasatosporales > Streptomycetaceae > Streptomyces > Streptomyces sp. NPDC001492. Next base: position 79,317 of record NZ_JBSFHW010000024.1, read on the forward strand.
ACCAGGGTGCGCAGGGCCTCGTCGAGGTCGAGGTGCATGCCCTGGAGCCAGTCGGCGAGTTCCTCGTGGGCGAAGCGGTAGCCGCTGCCGGCGGGGACGAGCAGGCCCTCGGTGAGGACCGCGGACGCCCAGCCGGTGCCGCCGCCCAGTCTCGCGGGGGCCCCTCCCCAGGGGAACACCGCCTCGAACGTCTTCCGGTCCAGCTCGCCGTGCCCGGGGCCGAGGCTGCGGCGGGCGGCCTCGTGGACCTGGCCGGAGACCTTTGCGGCGAGACGGCGTACGGCCGTGCCGCGCAGGCCGTTCTCGGCGGCCAGTCTGACGGCGATGCGCAGGCACATCAGGTCGAGGTGGGCCGCGAGGACGTCGTTGCGGTCCACGCGGGCGGTGGGGGCGTCCTGGAGGGCCGCGTGGACCTCCGAGAGGAGGCGGAGGGTGAGGGGGTGGCGGGCGTCGGGGGCTTCGAGGGTGCCCTCGGGGATGCGGTAGCGCGCGCGGGCTCTGCGGGCCTCGTCCTCCGTGAGGTCGCCGAGGCGTACGCAGGGGAGGTCGCCCCCGCCGTCGCTACCCGTCCCGTCCCTGGGGGCTGCCGCCCCCGGATCCCCGCTTTGAGCCTGAACGGCCTCGTCCTCAGACGCCGGCCGGGCTGGAATGTGCGGACCGGCGCCACAAAGCGTGCCGGCAGCGACCGAAAAGGCCTCCCAGTACTCCGCCCTGCACGCCACCACGAGTTTCGTCCCCGTCTCCCGCAGCCATTGCGCCGTCCCCTCGGTCCACTCCCGTAGGCGGTGGGTCAGGGCGGGCGGCATTTCTTCGGGGCCGTCCAGGAGGAGGAGCAGGGGGCGGTCTGCCGCGCGGGCGGCCTGGGCCAGGCGGTTCGGGCCGGTGTCGCCCAGGGCGGCCGCACAGGTGGACCTCGCCGCCGCGACGATGCGGGCGGCGCGGGCCAGCGCCCGGGCGGCCGCGTCCTCGACCGAGGTGTCGTCCTCCTTCAGGTCGGCGCCGCGCAGCCACAGCGTGGGGGCCGGTTCGGGGCCGCGATTGCGGCGGGCGGCGAGGGACGCGAGTTCCGTCGTACGACCGCTGCCCGGTGGCCCGACGAGACCGAGGACGGTGGCCGGGCCCCGCGCGAACGCGGCCAACTCCCTTGCCGTCCCGGCCCGTTCGACCGGCTCGACGCCCTTCCGGCCGACCTGGCCCTCCAGCGTCCCCGGCGGGCCGTCCTGCCCCACCGACGTCGCCGTCAGCTCCAGTACACCGGCCAGGTTGAGGTCGGCTCCGTACGCGGGCACGGTCTCCGCGTTCCGGGCGAGCAGGGCGGCGAGCGGGCCGCTCGGTGCGGGACGCAGCGGGACCGCGAAGCCGACGTCGCGGTTGCCGGACTGCAGTGCGGTGCCCAGGACGGCGACCACGGCGCCGGTCTCGGCGTCCAGGACCGGTCCGCCGGCCGCTCCGCCGCCCAGCCGCAGGGCGTCCCGGCCGGTCGTGCCGATCGCCAACTCCAGGGCCTCGTCGAGGAGATGGAAGCGGTCCGTCGCCGCGTACGTCACGGAGGTCGCGCCGAGCACACGAGCCTCGCGCCAGCAGCCGGCGGCGAGGCGGACGTATCTGCCGGTCTCGACCCGGTCCCGGACCGTGACCGGCAGCGGGTCGACGCCGAGGCCCTCGGTGCGTACGAGGGCCAGGTCCAGGCCGGGCAGCGGGGTCACCGCGTCCGCGGTCACCACGCAGGTGCGGTCGTCGGCGGTGTGCAGGACGAGCCTGGGCAGGCCGTCGACGGCCTCATGGCTGGTGATGACGGTGCCGTGGTGGTCGGCGACGAAGCCGGTGCCGCGGGGGCGGCCGGCGAGATCGTGGACGCGGACCAGGGCGGCGTCGCGGGCGACCTGTCCCCCGTCAGGGGTGTGTCCGGTTCGCGTGTCCTCCGCCGACCGGTGTCCGCCCCCGGTCCGCGGGCCCCGTCCCGCCATGTTCGCGCCTCCCCGCCGTACATCTGTGCCCTCGGTTCGACGTTAGGGCCGCGATGATCAGCGGGACAGATCACTTGGCGAACGCGCCCCCTTCCGCTCCCTCGGTTCACTCCGAGCGCCTGCCCGGACGGGTGAACAGGCGGGGGTCGGTGGATACACCCTAGGGGTGGGGGAACCGAGGGGGGACCGTGGAGCGGCGGGCACAACCCCGTGACCGCCGCTCCACGGGCGAAGTACGCAACGGTTCGACAGCGCCCCTTCAGGGGCGCGTGGCTGTATCGATGTGCGGCTCCGCCGCGTGGGCGCGCCCAGCCACGACCGCGCCGCAGACGAAAAGACGACCCATCACCGCACCCCCAGCGGAGCGCTCAGCCGAAGACGGCCAGGCTCTTCGCCTTGCCCTTCTGTTCCTCGACGAGCGCGAGGAAGCGCCCCTCGGGGTCGAAGACGGCCACCGGGCCGCCGCCCGCGTACACCTCGGGCATCTCCAGCCGTACGCCGTTGGTGAGCAGCCGGGCCCGCTTGGTGTCCACGTCCCAGCGCGGGAACGCGGCCGTGGCCGCCTCCGCGATCGGCATCACCGCCAGGTCCTGCTGGAGCTCGTCGAGCGTCTTCGCCGCGTCCAGCTTGTACGGGCCCACCCGGGTGCGGCGCAGGGCGGTGAGGTGGCCGCCGACGCCCAGGTCGGCGCCCAGGTCGCGGGCCAGGGCCCGGATGTAGGTGCCGGAGGAGCAGACCACGGAGACCACCAGGTCCAGCACCGGGGTGCCGTCCTCGGCGACGGCGTCCCGGAGGTCGTACACCGCGAAGGACGAGACGGTGACGGGCCGGGCGGGGATCTCGAAGTCCTCGCCCTCCCGCGCCCGCTTGTAGGAGCGCACGCCGTCGATCTTGATGGCGCTGACCTTGGACGGCACCTGCATGATGTTGCCGGTGAGCTTGGCGATCCCCGCGTCGACGGCCTCGCGGGTGACCTTCGAGGCGTCGACCGACCCCGTGATCTCGCCCTCTGCGTCGTCGGTCAGGGTCGTCTGCCCGAGGCGGATCGTGCCCAGGTACTCCTTCTCGGTCAGCGCGAGGTGACCGAGCAGTTTGGTGGCGCGCTCGATGCCGAGGACGAGCACGCCCGTCGCCATGGGGTCGAGGGTGCCGGCGTGCCCGACCCGTCGGGTGCGGGCGATGCCGCGCATCTTGGCGACCACGTCGTGCGAGGTGAAGCCCGACGGCTTGTCCACGATGACAAGCCCGTCGGGCGTCCGGTTCTTCTGGGTCATTCGGCGGTGTCGTCCTCGTCTTCACCCGGCTTCTTGTACGGGTCCGCCTCGCCGGCGTAGGTGGCACCGGCCGAGACCTCGCGCACCTTCTGGTCGGACTGGCGGGCCTTGTCGAGGAGGTCGTCGATGGTCTTCGCGGTGTCGGGCAGCGCGTCCGCCACGAAAGTCAGCGTCGGCGTGAACTTCACACCCGCGGCCGCCCCGACCGCGGAGCGGAGCACGCCCTTGGCGCTCTCCAGCCCGGCGGCCGCGGCCGCCCGCTCCTCGTCGCCGCCGTACACCGTGTAGAAGACGGTCGCCTCCCGCAGGTCACCCGTGACCCGGGTGTCCGTGATGGTGACGTGTGAGCCGAGCCGCGGGTCCTTGATCCCGCGCAGCAGCTTCTGGGCCACCACCTCTCGGATGAGGTCCGCCAGCCTCTTGGCGCGCGCGTTGTCGGCCACTGGTCCGTCTCCTTAAGTACTTACTTCTTGCTTCAGTCTTCGTCGCTGTGGAGCCTGCGTCGAACCGAGAGCAGCTCCACCTCGGGCCGCCCGGCGACCAGCCGCTCGCAGCGGTCCAGTACGTCGGAGAGGTGTCCCGTGTCCCCGGAAACCATCGCGAGCCCGATCTCGGCCCTGCGATGGAGGTTCTGACTGCCCGTCTCCGCCACGCTCACCGCGTACTTACGCTGGAGCTCGGCCACGATCGGACGGACGAGAGAGCGTTTCTCCTTGAGCGAGTGGACGTCGCCGAGGAGCAGGTCGAAGGACAGAGTCCCCACATACATGTGTGTCCGGATGTCCCGCCGGTTCGGGGTACGGGCGCCGCGCCGACGCCGATACGGGAACCGTACACGCAACGGCCGGGGCCGATCGACGGAAATTCCGTGGAGGAACTTCCCCGCCGATCGGCCCCGATCGCGTGCTGGATCAGACGCGCGGCTTCTCGCGCATCTCGTACGTCGCGATGACGTCGTCGACCTTGATGTCGTTGAAGTTTCCGAGGTTGATACCACCCTCGTAGCCTTCGCGGATCTCGGTGACGTCGTCCTTGAAGCGACGCAGACCCTCGATGTTGAGGTTCTCCGCGATGACCTTGCCATCGCGGACCAGGCGCGCCTTGGTGTTGCGCTTGACCTCGCCGGAGCGGATGAGAACACCCGCGATGTTGCCCAGCTTGGACGACTTGAAGACCTCGCGGATCTCCGCCGTACCGAGCTCGACCTCTTCGTACTCCGGCTTGAGCATGCCCTTGAGGGCCGCCTCGATCTCCTCGATCGCCTGGTAGATGACCGAGTAGTAGCGGACGTCCACGCCCTCGCGCTCGGCCATCTGCGCCGCGCGGCCTGCCGCACGGACGTTGAAGCCGATCACGATGGCGTCCGAGCCCATCGCCAGGTCGATGTCCGACTCCGTGACCGCACCGACGCCGCGGTGCAGGACGCGGATGTCGACCTCTTCGCCGACGTCCAGCTGGAGCAGGGAGGACTCGAGAGCCTCGACGGAACCAGAAGCGTCACCCTTGATGATGAGGTTGAGCTGCTGGACCTCGCCGGCCTTGAGCACCTTGTCCAGGTCCTCGAGGGAGACACGGCGCGTGCGCTTGGCGAACGCGGCGTTGCGCTCACGGGCGGCGCGCTTCTCGGCGATCTGACGGGCCGTACGGTCCTCGTCCACCACCAGGAAGTTGTCGCCCGCACCCGGGACGTTGGTCAGGCCCAGGACCTGGACCGGCGTCGACGGGCCGGCCTCGGCGACGTTGTTGCCGTTGTCGTCGAGCATGGCGCGGACTCGGCCGTAGGCGTCGCCCACGACCATCGTGTCGCCGACCCGCAGGGTGCCTCGCTGGACGAGGACCGTCGACACGGCACCACGGCCGCGGTCGAGGCGGGACTCGATGGAGATGCCCTGCGCGTCCTGGTTCGGGTTGGCCCGCAGGTCGAGCGAGGCGTCCGCGGTGAGGACCACGGCCTCCAGCAGGGAGTCGATGTGCAGACCCTGCTTGGCGGAGATGTCGACGAACATCGTGTCGCCGCCGTACTCCTCGGCCACCAGCCCGTACTCGGTGAGCTGACCGCGCACCTTGGTCGGGTCGGCGCCCTCGACGTCGATCTTGTTGACCGCGACGACGATCGGGACGTCGGCCGCCTTGGCGTGGTTGAGCGCCTCGACCGTCTGCGGCATGACGCCGTCGTTGGCCGCGACGACCAGGATCGCGATGTCGGTCGACTTCGCACCACGGGCACGCATGGCGGTGAACGCCTCGTGACCCGGGGTGTCGATGAAGGTGATCTTGCGCTCTTCGTCGTTGACCTCGGTCGCGACCTGGTAGGCACCGATGTGCTGGGTGATGCCGCCGGCCTCGCCCGCGATGACGTTCGTCTTGCGGATGGCGTCGAGCAGTCGGGTCTTTCCGTGGTCGACGTGACCCATGACGGTCACGACCGGCGGACGGACGACCAGGTCCTCTTCGCCGCCCTCGTCCTCGCCGAACTCGATGTCGAAGGACTCGAGCAGCTCGCGGTCCTCCTCCTCGGGGCTGACGATCTGAACCGTGTAGTTCATCTCGCCCGCGAGGAGCTGCAGCGTCTCGTCGGAGACGGACTGCGTGGCCGTGACCATCTCGCCGAGGTTCATCATGACCGCGACGAGCGACGCCGGGTTGGCGTTGATCTTCTCCGCGAAGTCGGTGAGGGAGGCACCGCGCGACAGGCGAATGGACTCGCCGTTGCCGCGAGGCAGCATCACGCCGCCGACCGACGGGGCCTGCATGGCCTCGTACTCCTGGCGCCTCTGCCGCTTCGACTTGCGACCGCGACGCGCGGGACCGCCGGGACGACCGAAGGCGCCCTGCGTGCCACCACGACCGCCCGGACCACCGGGACGACCGCCGAAGCCGGGACGGCCACCGCCGCCACCACCGGGGCCGCCGGGACGACCGGCGAAGCCGCCGCCACCGCCACCACCGGGACCGGCGGGACGACCGGCGAAGCCGCCGCCACCGCCACCGGGACGACCGGCGAAGCCGCCGCCGCCACCCGGACGACCGCCGCCGCCACCGGGACGACCGCCGCCGCCGGGACCGCGGCCGCCGGGGCCACCGCCGCCGGGACGCGGGCCGGCAGCCGGACGCTGCGGCATCATGCCGGGGTTCGGACGCGGGCCGCCGGGGCCGCCGCCGGGACGGGGACCGCCCTGCGGACGGGGCATGCCGCCCGGGGTCGGACGCGCGCCGCCCGGAGCCTGCGGACGGGGACCGCCCGCCGCACCCTGGGGACGCGGACCGCCCTGGCCGGCACCCTGCGGACGCGGAGCGCCGCCGGGTGCGCCACCCGGGCCACCGGGACGCGGGGCACCACCCGGACGGGGCGCCTGCGGGCGCGCCATGCCGGTGGAGCCACCGGAGGTGAAGGGGTTGTTGCCCGGACGGGGACCGGCCGGACGGGCACCGGGACGCGGCGCCTGGCCACCCGGACGCGGGGCGCCGGGACGGTCACCGCGGTCGCCGCGACCCTGGCCGCCCTGAGCGGGGCCGCCGGGACGGGCACCCGGACGCGGGGCCTGGCCTGCCGGACGCGGGGCGCCCGGACGCGGGCCGGAGCCCTGGCCCTGGGAGGCAGCCGGGGCGGCGGGAGCCGCCGGAGGCGCCGTGAACTCGGGCGTGGTCGGAGCCGGGGACGCCGGGGCGGGCCGCGGCGCGGGCTTCGGGCCCGGGGTGGGACGGGGGCCGGGAGCGGCCGGCGCGGCGGGAGCCGCGGGCTTCTCGGCGGCGGCCGGCTTGGGGGCCGGCGGGCGCGGGGCGGCCGGACGGGCTGCCTGCGCCGGAGAGGGGGCTGCCGGCTTCGCCGGGGCAGCCTTGCGTGCGGGGGCGGACTTGCCGCCTCCGTTGCCCTGCTGGAGGGCGTCCGTCAGTTTACGGACGACGGGCGCTTCGATGGTCGAAGACGCCGAACGGACGAATTCACCGAGTTCTTGGAGCTTGGCCATGACGACCTTGCTCTCAACCCCGAACTCCTTGGCGAGTTCGTATACCCGGACCTTAGCCACTTCGCTCCTTTTAGGTCCGGGTTGCGTCCGGACCGTCGCTACTTCATGGGCGTACTCATCGCGTGCTCATCGAGTGCTCATCGCAATCTCGACCTACTTCCAACTCGCGGGGTACCAGGGCCGCACGGAGGTTCCGTACGACCACGTCTTACGGTGTTGCCTGCTCGACATAGAGGCGCAACGCCTTTGTGTCGAGCGCTCCCGGGGCGCGCAGCGCCCGCGTGAACGCCCGGCGGCGTACCGCCAGGTCGAGACAGACCAGGGCGGGGTGCACATACGCACCCCGGCCGGGCAGCGTACCGCGATGATCGGGGACGCATTCGCCCTCGACCGCCACGATGCGCAGCAGATCCGTCTTGGCCGCTCGCTGCCTGCACCCCACACAGGTGCGCTCAGGGCATGCGCGGGCACGCGTCCGGCCAGACACCCTTAAGTCTACCTCCCCGTGGCGACCCCACCCCTTTGGGGCAAGAATCGAACAGTTCCGCGCATACAACTGTCGTGATCTAAGCCATCCGCGGCTTGGATCTATTCCCCGCGCTGCTCCGCACGCGGGTCCTCGGCGGGCTCGGTGTCCGGGCGGATGTCGATCCGCCAGCCGGTCAGCCGGGCCGCGAGGCGGGCGTTCTGCCCTTCCTTGCCGATCGCCAGCGACAGCTGGTAGTCCGGCACCGTCACGCGCGCGGAGCGGGCGGCGAGGTCCACGACCTCCACCTTGGAGACCCGCGCCGGCGACAGCGCGTTGGCGACCATCTCCGCCGGGTCGTCCGACCAGTCGACGATGTCGATCTTCTCGCCGTTCAGCTCGCCCATGACGTTGCGCACCCGCCCGCCCATGGGGCCGATACAGGCGCCCTTGGCGTTCAGGCCCGAACGGGTGGACCGTACGGCGATCTTGGTGCGGTGACCGGCCTCACGGGCGATCGCGGCGATCTCCACGGAGCCGTCGGCGATCTCCGGCACCTCCAGGGCGAAGAGTTTCTTCACCAGGTTCGGGTGGGTGCGCGAGAGGGTCACGGACGGGCCGCGGACGCCCTTCGCCACCCGTACGACGTACGACCGCAGCCGCATGCCGTGCGGGTACGTCTCGCCCGGCACCTGCTCCTGCACCGGCAGGATGGCCTCCAGCTTGCCGATGTCCACGAGCACGTTCTTCGGGTCGCGGCCCTGCTGGACCACGCCGGTGACGATGTCGCCCTCGCGGCCGGCGTACTCGCCGAGCGTCGCGTCGTCCTCGGCGTCGCGCAGCCGCTGCAGGATGACCTGCTTGGCGGTGGTGGCGGCGATACGACCGAAGTCGGACGGGGTGTCGTCGAACTCGCGGGGCTCCTGGCCCTCTTCGAGGTCCTCGGGGTCCTCCTTCGCCCACACGACCACGTGTCCGGTCTCCCGGTCGAGCTTCACGCGCGCGTGGCGGTGGCTTCCCTCGGTGCGGTGGTAGGCGATGAGGAGGGCCGACTCGATCGCCTCGACCAGCAGGTCGAAGGAGATCTCCTTCTCCCGTACCAAGCCCCGCAGGGCACTCATGTCGATGTCCACGGCTACGCCTCCTCTTCCTTCTCGTTCTTGCGGTTGAACTCGACCTGCACGCGCGCCTTGTCGATGTCCGAGAAGGCGAGTCTGCGGCTGGTGGGCCTGCGGCCCTTCACCCCGGGCACTTCGAGGTCGAGGCCTTCGTCGTCGACCTTCAGGATCCTGGCGACCAGTTCGCCGCTGTCGGTCAGCTGGAACTTCACCAGCCGGTCGACCGCGCGCACATAGTGCCGGTGCTCGGTGAGGGAGCGCTCCGCGCCCGGGGTTCCGACCTCGAGGGTGTACTCGCCCTCGCCCATCGCGTCCGTCTCGTCCAGCTTCGCCGAGAGCGCGCGGCTCACATCGGCGATCTGGTCCAGATCGGCCCCGGTGTCGGAGTCGACGACCACGCGCAGCACCCGCTTGCGTCCGACGGAGTCCACCGCGATCTCTTCGAGATCCAGGCCCTGGGAGCTGACGAGCGGTTCCAGGAGCTCTCGCAGCCTCTCGCTCTGGGTGGTGCTCATCCGGGTGACTCCTCGGCCGCGTGTGCTGTTGTGGGATGGGTCGCGTGTCTGGTCAAAGGGTATCCGGTCGCAGGGTGTGTTGCCGTCCACGTACGGACGTGCGGTGCCGATGAACACCGGCGGGCGCGGGCGCGGGTACCGTGATCACGGCGGGGTGGTTTCCCGCCCATGCGTTCGTACGAGGCCCCCGAGGACGTCAGCCGTGTCGTACCCCCCACCCTTGCGTGCCCCCTCGGGGCCGCGCAGAAGATCCGTGCTCGCTTCGGCCGCCGGGGCCGCCCTGTTGGTGGGGTGCTCCGCCGGGGGGTCCGAGGAGAGTGCCGGTGGCAGTCCGTCGGTCACGGAGAAGGCACGCGCGCGTGCCGCACGGGACAGCGTGGGGCTGCTCGGGCGGTACGACGCCGTGATCGCCGCGCATCCCGCCGTGGCGGAGCAGTTGGGGGCGCTGCGGGCGGAGGTCGGCCGGCATGTGGAGGCTTTCGGGGGGACGGTGGCGAAGGCCTCCCCCGCGACGCCGGATCCGGCTTCGCCTTCCGCCGCCGTGCCCGCGAACCAGAAGGAGGCCCTCGGCGGGCTTGCCGCCGCCGAGCGGGCTCTGGCCGACCGGCGGATCGCGGCGCTTCTCGACGTGCCGGGTGAGCTGGCGCGGCTGCTGGCCTCGGTGGCGGCGGCCGGGGCGGCGCATGTGTATCTGCTGACGGAGGGTGCCGGGTGAGCCGGGAGAAGGAACTGAAGGCCCTGCAGGCGGCGCTGGCAGCCGAACATGCGGCCGTGTACGGCTATGGGGTGGTCGGCGGGCGGATCCGCGCCGGACGGCGGGCGGAGGCCCGGGCGGCGTACGACGCGCACCGGGCCCGGCGGGACGCGCTCAGCCATGAGGTACGGGACCTGGGCGGCACGCCGGTGGCTGCGGCGGCGGGGTACGCGCTGCCGTTCCCGGTGCCGGACTCGGCCGCGGCCGTGCGGCTCGCCACCGAACTGGAGGACCGGCTGGCGGGGGTCTACTCCGACCTGGTGCGGGCAACCGGGGGCGAGCGGCGGCGCGCGGCCGCCGGGGCGCTGCGGGAGGCGGCGGTGCGGGCGGTGCGCTGGAGCGGCGAGAGCGTAGCCTTCCCTGGGCTCGCCGAGCGGGCGGCCACCGCCCCGGCCTCGCCGGCCCCCACGGCGTAACGCGTACTGGAAGGGAACGACTCGCGCATGGTTTTCGCACCGCCGCAGCGTCTGGTCAGGGCGCTCGGTGAGACGGCACCGGACGGCGACGACTGGCTGGAGAAGCTGCCCGAGGCGGCCCGGCAGGCGGTTGCGCTACGCGAGTTGACCGTGGAACGGGTGCAGGTGCCCGGCGGGCGCAGCAGCCTGGTCGTGCTGGTGCGGCGCCCCGACGGGACGCCCGCCGTGCTGAAGCTGGCCCCGCCCCGGGCCCGTCCGGAGAGCGAGCGGGCGGCGCTGGCGCACTGGGGCGGTAAGGGCGCCGTACAGCTGGTCGAACCGTTCACGACGGAGGGTGTGCTGCTGCTGGAGCGGCTGCATCCGGATGTGTCGGTGCGCTCGTTGCCGGAGGCGAAGGCGCTGCTGGAGGCTGCGGGGACCTTGCGGCGGCTGTGGGTGGAGCCACCTGCCGACGAGGGCGGGCATGTCTTCGAGACCGTGGCCGAGCGGACCGGGCGGCAGGCGGAGGCCATGCGGGCGACTGCGTCGGGCTTCACCGCGGTGGCCGTGCTGGTCGACGCCGCGCTCGCCGCCCGCGAGGGGCTGCTGGCGGACCCGCCTGAGCAGCGGCTGCTGCACGGGACGTTTCGGCAGAGCAAGGTTCTCGCCGGCGAGCGCATGCCGTGGCTGGCCGTGGGGCCCGATCCGGTGGTGGGTGAGTGTGCGTTCGATCTGGCTCGGTTGGTGCGGGACCGGGTGGAGGATCTGATCGCCTCGCCGGCGGGGGCGGCGACTACCCGGCGGCGGGTGAAGCGGCTCGCCGAGTCGCTGGATGTGGATCAGGAGCGGTTGCGGGGGTGGACGCTGTTCCGGGCTGTGGAGTCCGGGGTGCGGGCGCTGCGGGTCGGGCGGGCCAAGGACGCGGAGCTGTTGCTGGAGTTCGCCGGGTGGCTCTAGGGCGGTGCAGCGCAGGTCGATGCAGCCCCGCGCCCCTTACGGCAGTTCGCTCGCCCTTCGCCCGTGAGGACCGTACGGACTGCGCTCATGCCCGCACCTCCACCGGCATGAGGACCGGGCCGGGCGCGGGCACGGCGGGGGTCAGGTGGTACGGGCGCGCTGTGCCTCCCCGGTGAGACGGTCGAGTCGGCGGACGGCGAGTTCGGTGAGCAGGGCGGCCCCGTCGGACAGCACCGCGTCGTCGAAGGCGGCGAGCGGTGAGTGGTTGGTGGGGGCGGTCCGCGGGTCGCCGCTGGTGTCGGCGCCCAGGAAGACGAAGGCGCCCGGCACCCGGTCCAGGACCCGGGAGAAGTCCTCCGAGCCGGTGATCGGGTCGGTGAGCTGCTCGTAGCGCTCCTCCCCGAACGCCTCGCGGACGGTGTCGGCGAGGAAGTCGTGTTCGCCGGCGTCATTGACCGTGACCGGGTATTCGGGGACGAAGTCGACCTCGGCGGTGAGGCCGTGGGCGGTGGCGATGTCCCGGCAGAGGCGTACGGAGACCTCTGCGATGCGTTCGGCGGCGGCCGGCGAGAAGGTGCGGACGGTCGCCTCGAAGGCCGCGTCGTCGGGGATGATGTTGCGCCGGGTGCCGGCGTGGAAGGTGCCGACGGTGACCACGACCGGGTCGAACACGTCGAAGCGCCGGGTCACCATCGTCTGCAGGGCGGTGACCATCTCGCAGGCCGCCTGGATCGGGTCGAGGGAGTTGTGCGGGCGCGAGCCGTGGCCGCCGGCGCCGACCACGCGCACATGCAGGCCCGCCGAGGCCGCCATCAGCGGGCCGGGGCGGGAGGCGAAGACGCCGGTGGGGTACGTCGACGAGCTGACGTGCAGCCCGTAGGCGGCGTCGACCGGGCGTCCCGCCGCCTCCAGCACACCCTCCTCGACCATGTGCCCGGCGCCGTCCCAGCCCTCCTCCCCCGGCTGGAACATGAACACCACGTCCCCGGCGAGGCTCTCGCGCCGGTCGGCGAGCAGCCGGGCGGCGCCGACCAGACCGGCGGTGTGCAGGTCGTGGCCGCAGGCGTGCATGGCGCCCGCGATCCGGGAGGCGAACTCCGCGCCGGTGCGCTCGGTGACGGGCAGGGCGTCCATGTCGCCGCGCAGCAGTACGACGGGGCCGTCGGGCGCGCCGCCGCCGCGCAGCACGGCCGTGACCGAGGAGAGCGAACGGCCGGTGCTGATCTCCAGCGGCAGTCCGTCCAGCGCGGCCAGCACCTTCTCCTGTGTGCGCGGCAGGTGCAGCCCTATCTCCGGCTCCCGGTGCAACGCCCGGCGCAGGACGGCCAGTTCACCCTGGAGCTCACGCGCGTCTTCCCTCAGAGTCATCCCTCTCCCCTCACCCGTGCACCGTCTGTCACATGTATTGCCCATGTGGTCGGAAATGATGAGGGGACGACTCAGCGTCGTGCGGAAATCGGCGAAACAGCCCCGCACTCCTTCAGGACGCTCCAGAGTCGGGGCGCCCTGAAGGAGTTTCGCCTTACGCGCTCAGGCGGGCGATCGCCTCGTCCACCGTCAGCTCCTCGCGCTCGCCCGTCTTGCGGTCCTTCAGCTCCAGGACGCCTTCGCCGGAGCGGCGGCCCGCGACCAGGATCTTCGGTACGCCGATGAGCTCGGCGTCCGTGAACTTGACGCCCGGGGAGACGCCCGCGCGGTCGTCCACCAGGACGCGCAGACCGGCCGCCCGCAGCTTCTCGGAGACGTCGAGGGCGCGTTCGATCTGCAGGGCCTTGCCCGCGGCGACGACGTGCACATCGGCCGGGGCGACCTCGGCGGGCCAGCACAGGCCCTGCTCGTCGGCGGTCTGCTCGGCGAGGGCCGCGACCGCGCGGGAGACGCCGATGCCGTAGGAGCCCATGGTGACGCGGACCGGCTTGCCGTTCTGGCCGAGGACGTCGAGCTTCAGGGCGTCCGCGTACTTGCGGCCGAGCTGGAAGATGTGGCCGATCTCGATGGCGCGGTCCAGCTTGAGGCCGGTGCCGCACTTGGGGCACGGGTCGCCCTCCTGGACGACCACGACGTCCACGTACTGGTCCACCTCGAAGTCACGGCCCGCCACGACGTTCCTGGCGTGCGTGGCCGCCTTGTTGGCGCCGGTGATCCAGGCGGTGCCGGGGGCCACACGCGGGTCGGCGATGTACTTGACCTTCTCGCCCCGTCCCTGCGGGCCGACGTAACCGCGGACCAGGTCCGGGCGGCCCGCGAAGTCCGCCTCGGTGACCATCTCGACGACCGCCGGAGCGAAGTGCGCCTCGACCTTGTCCATGTCGACCTCGCGGTCGCCGGGGACACCGACGGCGACGATCTCGCCGTCGACCTTCACGAGGAGGTTCTTCAGGGTGGCGGAGGCCGGGACCTCCAGGAAGGCGGCGAGGGTCTCGATGGTCGGGGTGTCGGGGGTCGGGATCTCCTCCAGCGCGGGCACGCCTTCGGCGTCCACCGCCTTGAGCTCGTAGGTGATCGCCTCGGTGTTGGCCGCGAAGTCGCAGTTCGGGCAGTCCGCGAAGGTGTCCTCGCCGGCCTCGGCCGGGGCGAGGAACTCCTCCGACTTGGAGCCGCCCATCGCGCCCGCGGTGGCGGCGCAGATGCGGTAGTCGAGGCCGAGGCGCTCGAAGACACGCTGGTAGGCCTGGCGGTGCAGCGCGTAGGACTGGGCCAGGCCCTCGTCCTCGGTGTCGAAGGAGTACGAGTCCTTCATCAGGAACTCGCGGCCGCGCAGGATGCCGGCCCGCGGGCGGGCCTCGTCGCGGTACTTGTGCTGGATCTGGTAGAGGATGACCGGCAGGTCCTTGTAGGAGGACGCCTGGTCCTTCACCAGCAGGGTGAAGATCTCCTCGTGGGTCGGGCCGAGCAGGTAGTCGCCGCCCTTGCGGTCCTGGAGGCGGAACAGCTCGGCGCCGTACTCGTCCCAGCGGCCGGTCGCCTCGTACGGCTCCCTGGGCAGCAGGGCGGGGAGCAGCACCTCCTGGGCGCCAATCGCGTCCATCTCCTCACGGACGATCCGCTCGACGTTGGCGAGGACCTTCTTGCCGAGGGGCAGCCAGCTCCAGATGCCGGCGGCGGTGCGGCGCACGTAGCCGGCGCGGACGAGGAGCTTGTGGCTGAGGACCTCGGCGTCCGCCGGGTCGTCACGCAGCGTCTTCGCCATCAACTGGGACATGCGCTGGACCGGTGCGTTCGCCATGGTTCTCGTACTCCTGCCGGGAAACGGTGATGGCATGGAGGTTAGCCGGGCTTGCTGTGCCGGTGGAAATCCGTTAACGACGCCGAAGGGGGAGGGGGGCGCCCATCACGGCGTACGGCTTCGGGGCGCTCGGGAAGAGGACCTGGCGGGCCAGGTCCTGGTAGCCGAGGGAGTGGTAGAGGCCGCGGGCCGGGCTGTCGACGTCGATCGCCGACAGGATCGAGCGGGGCTCGTCGGCACCGTCGGTGATGGTCGTGATCAGGGAGCGGCCGATGCCGAGGTTCTGGTGGCGCGGGTGGACGTGCAGCTCGGTGATCACGAAGGAGTCGTCGAGCCAGCCGTCGTGCCCCTGCGCGCGGAGGTACGGCTCGACGACGGTGGACCACCAGTGCGTACGGTCGTTCGGCATGCCGTAGACGAAACCGACGAGGCGGCCCCCGACGGTGGCTCCGAGGGCGCGGGCTCCCGGGTACGTCATGTGCCGCAGGACGATCTGCCGTCGTACGGCGACCTCGTCGGAACCGAGTCCGAAGGCCACGGCCTGCACGGCGAGCGCCTCGTCGACCCGGGCGGAGAGGTCGAGGGGGCCGATCACGACGTCTTCGGGGTGGTGGTGTCCGTGACCGGGAAAGCGCAGCATGCCGGGGAGACTACAGGTCCCGTACGAGGCTCAGAACAGTGCTGTGAACTGCGGCGGGAAGTCCGGCTTGAAGTGCGGCTAGAAGAGAACGCTCATGAACGCGCCGACCTCCTGGAACCCCACCCGCTGGTACGCCCTTCGCGCGGGGGTGTTGAAGTCGTTGACGTAGAGGCTGACGATCGGGGCCACGTCCGCCAGCGCGTAGCGGAGGACCGCGGCCATGCCCGGGGCGGCGAGCCCCCTCCCCCGGTATTCAGGGGCGACCCACACCCCTTGGATCTGGCAGGCCTGGGGGGTGGCCGCGCCGATCTCCGCCTTGAAGACGACCTTGCCGTGCTCGTCCAGGCGGGCGAACGAGCGGCCGGAGCCGACGAGTTCGGCGACCCGGGCCTGGTACAGCAGCCCGCCGTCCCCCGCGAGGGGTGAGACGCCGACCTCCTCGGTGAACATCGCCACGCAGGCCGGCATGATCGTCTCCATCTCGTCCTTGCGGATGCGGCGGACGTAGGGATCCGGGGCGATGCCCGCGGGCATCCGGTCGGTGACCATGAGCGGCTGGTGGGCGCGGACCTCGCGGGCGGGGCCCCAGCTGGGTTCGAGCAGGCGCCACAGCTGGGTGGTGGCCTCGACGGGGCCGACTATCGAGGAGCAGCGGCGGCCGGCCCTGCGGGCGCGGTCGGCGAAGGCGCGTACGGCGCGGGGGCCGGCGCAGATCGGGACGAGGTTGGCGCCCGCGTAGCAGAGGGAGGTCAGCATGCCCTCCTCGTAGAAGCCCCACATCTCGCCGCCGAGCCGCCACGGGTCGAGGCCCGCGACCTGCACCCGGGAGGTCACGAAGGCATTCGCGACCGGCTCGCGGTCGAGGACGGCGAGCGCGGCGTCCAGGTCGCTCGGTTCGAGCACCCGTGAGGTGGTCTGCGTCAACACGTGCGGGCCTCATCGTGCGGTTCTGCTGATCTCCGCACTGTACCTGCGGAAGCCGGGCGGTGCCGCCCCCGGTTGGCGTACTGGCCGTTGGCCCGTGGGCCTTGGCTGCCGTGCCGTCTGGGGGCTGCCGCCCCGGGCCCCCGCTTTTCGGCCTGAACGGCCTCGTCCTCAAACGCCGGACGGGCTGGAAAGATCAAACCCCGGCCGGCGCTCGAAAAGTGTCCTCAGCCCGCCACCGAGACCGACGGCTCACCGGACGGGGTTCCGTCCGCCTCCATCTGTTCGGCCAGCTTCATGGCCTCCTCGATGAGGGTTTCGACGATCTTGGACTCGGGGACCGTCTTGATGACCTCGCCCTTGACGAAGATCTGGCCCTTGCCGTTGCCGGAGGCGACGCCGAGGTCGGCCTCGCGGGCCTCGCCGGGGCCGTTGACGACGCAGCCCATGACGGCGACGCGGAGGGGGACCTCCATACCGGTCAGGCCCGCCGTGACCTCCTCGGCCAGCTTGTAGACGTCGACCTGGGCGCGGCCGCAGGACGGGCAGGAGACGATCTCCAGGCCGCGCTGCTTGAGGTTCAGGGACTCCAGGATCTGGTTGCCGACCTTGACCTCCTCCACGGGGGGCGCGGAGAGGGAGACGCGGATCGTGTCACCGATGCCCTGCGAGAGCAGCGCGCCGAAGGCGACCGCCGACTTGATCGTGCCCTGGAAGGCGGGGCCGGCCTCCGTCACACCGAGGTGGAGGGGGTAGTCGCACTGGGCGGCGAGCTGCTTGTACGCCTCGATCATCACGACCGGGTCGTTGTGCTTGACCGAGATCTTGATGTCCCGGAAGTCGTGCTCCTCGAAGAGGGACGCCTCCCAGAGGGCCGATTCGACCAGGGCCTCGGGGGTCGCCTTGCCGTACTTCTGGAGCAGGCGCCGGTCGAGGGAGCCGGCGTTGACGCCGATGCGGATCGGGGTGCCGTGGTCCTTGGCGGCCCGCGCGATCTCCTTGACCTTGTCGTCGAACTGCTTGATGTTGCCCGGATTGACGCGGACGGCCGCGCAGCCCGCCTCGATGGCAGCGAACACGTACTTCGGCTGGAAGTGGATGTCGGCGATGACCGGGATCTGCGACTTCTTCGCGATGGTGGCGAGCGCGTCCGCGTCGTCCTGCGTGGGGCAGGCGACGCGCACGATCTGGCAGCCGGAGGCGGTGAGCTCGGCGATCTGCTGGAGGGTCGCGCCGATGTCGGACGTACGGGTCGTGGTCATCGACTGCACGGACACGGGCGCGTCGCCGCCGACCGCCACGGAGCCGACCTGGATCTGCCTGCTCTGCCGACGCTCGGCAACCCTGGTCGGAACGGACGGCATGCCGAGAGAAATCGCAGTCATCTGCTGTGCAACCCCAAGTCGTGGATCAAGGTCCGGTCCCGGATCATCGGGCTCCAGGCTTCGCTTCGAGATTACGGCACCGGCGCGGGCCCCAGCACGCCCCCACCTCGAACACACCCGGCGGGGGGACGCCCTCGCCCGTAAACCCACTCATGGGAAGGCGGCCCGGCACAGAGCGTGCCGGGCCGCCGCGAACTCCGCGTGACCAGTTGCTTTTCCCTAGGTGATTTTCACGGGGTTGACCACGTCCGCGATCAGCACCAGCAGGGTGAAGCAGACGAAGACGCCCGCCACCACGTACGCCACCGGCATCAGCTTCGCCACGTCGAACGGCCCCGGGTCCGGGCGCCGCAGCACCCTCGCCAGGTGGCGGCGCAGGGACTCCCACAGGGCGCCCGCGATGTGTCCGCCGTCGAGCGGGAGCAGCGGGAGCATGTTGAAGAGGAACAGGGAGAGGTTGAAGCCGGCGATCAGCATGAGGGCCGTGGCCAGCTGCTGGGTCGGCGGGATGTCCATGGTGAAGATCTCACCGCCGACCCGGGCCGCGCCGACCACGCCCATCGGGGAGTCGGGCTGGCGGGGGGCGCCGTCGAAGGCCGCGTTCCACAGGGCGGGGATCTTGCCGGGCAGGTCCGCGATGGAGCTGACGGCCTCGCCGAGCCGGTCGCCCATCCAGGACACCGACTCGCCGAAGTCCTGGCGGACGACGCCGTTGGCGGCGCTGAAGCCGAGGAAGCCGGCGGTGACGTACTTGCCCGGGACGACGTGACCGGTGGAGTCCTTCTTCGCGACCTGGTTGGTGGCGATCTTCGCGTGCAGGGTCGTCTCCTGGCCCTTGCGGTCGACGACGATCGCCACGTCCTTGCCGGGGGTGGCGCGGATGAGGTCGGAGAGCTTGTTCCAGTCGTCCGTGCGCACCCCGTTGAAGGACACGATCTTGTCGCCGGCCTTGAGGCCCGCCGCGGCGGCCGGGGAGGCGGCGTCGGACTTCGTGCACTTGTCGCGGTTCTCGCTCTGGGCGATGACGCACTGCGAGACGGAGCTGACGGTGGTGGTCTGCTGGGTGATGCCGAAGCCCATCAGGACCGTGAGGAACAGCGCCACGGCCAGGATCAGGTTCATGAAGGGGCCCGCGAACATCACGATGACCCGCTTCCAGGGGGCGCGGGTGTAGAAGAGACGGTTCTCGTCCCCGGGCCGCAGCTCCTCGAAGGCCGCCGAGCGGGCGTCCTCGATCATGCCGCGCCAGGGCGAGGTGGAGCGCGCGGTGATGCGGCCGTCGTCGCCCGGCGGGAACATGCCGATCATGCGGATGTAGCCGCCCAGCGGGACGGCCTTGAAGCCGTACTCCGTCTCGCCCTTCTTCCGCGACCACAGGGTCGGGCCGAAGCCGACCATGTACTGCGGCACGCGGATGCCGAAGAGCTTGGCGGTGGACAGATGCCCCAGCTCGTGCCACGCGATCGAGACCAGCAGACCGACCACGAAGATCACTATGCCGAGGATCATCATCAGGGATGTCATGCACGCGCCTCCGCGGCAGAAGTCGTCTGCGCCGTCAGTTCCCGGGCCCGGGCCCGCGCCCAGGTCTCCGCTTCGAGGACGTCCGGCACGGTGAGTGAGGTTCCCGTGGGCGGGGTGCCGTGCTCCTCGACGACCCTGGTCACGGTCTCCATGATCCCGTTGAACGGCAGCGCGCCACTGCGGAACGCCTCCACGCACTCCTCGTTGGCCGCATTGAACACCGCCGGGGCGGTGCCCGCGAGCTCACCCACGTGCCGGGCGAGGTTCACCGACGGGAACGCGTCATTGTCGAGCGGGAAGAACTCCCACGTCGACGCCGTGCTCCAGTCGAAGGCCGGTGCCGCGTCGGGGACGCGCTCGGGCCAGCCGAGGCCGATGGCGATGGGCCCGCGCATGTCGGGGGGCGTCGCCTGGGCGATCGTCGATCCGTCCGTGAACTCAATCATCGAGTGGACATACGACTGGGGATGCACGACGACCTCAATGCGGTCGAAGGGAATGTCGTACAGCAAGTGTGCCTCGATCACCTCGAGGCCCTTGTTGACGAGGGTCGCCGAGTTGATCGTGATCACCGGGCCCATGGCCCAGGTGGGGTGGGCGAGGGCGTCCTGGACGGTGACGTTCGCCAGCTCGGCCTTGGTACGGCCGCGGAAGGGGCCGCCGGAGGCGGTCACGACCAGCTTCCGTACGTCGGCCCGTGTGCCCGCCGCCAGCGCCTGGAAGAGGGCCGCGTGCTCGGAGTCGACCGGAATGATCTGCCCGGGCTTGGCGAGCGCCTTGACCAGCGGGCCGCCGACGATGAGCGACTCCTTGTTGGCGAGCGCGAGGGTGCGGCCCGCCTCCAGGGCGGCGAGGGTCGGGGCCAGGCCGATGGAGCCGGTGATGCCGTTCAGAACGGTGTGGCAGTCGGACGCGGCGAGCTGGGTGGCCGCCTCCGCCCCGGCGAGGATCTCCGGGAGCGGCTCCCCCGCGCCGTACTGCGCGGTGAGCGCCTCGCGCAGTGCCTCTGCGGCGTCCTCGCGGGCGACCGCGACGGTCCGTACCCGCAGCCGGTGCGCCTGCTCGGCGAGGAGGGCGATCCGGCCGCCGTTGGCGGACAGGCCGGTGACCCGGAAGCGGTCGGGGTTGCGCAGCACCAGGTCGATGGCCTGGGTGCCGATCGACCCGGTGGAGCCGAGGATCACCACGTCCTTCGGGCCGGTTCCCGCCACGGGGTCGTAGACGAGATGCGGGTCGGCGAGGGGGGCTGGACTGTCGCTCATTCCCCCATTGTTGCCGAGCCGCGGCGCCGGGAGGACAGTGCGTCGCTCGGGTGGGTGGCTTGTCGGGCTCTGCGGAGGTTGGAGGGGCCCTGGGGGGCGGTCCGGCGGATCAGCTCGGCGCCGCCGGGCCTGGTACGCGCTCCCCCACTGCCTTCAGGCGTAGGGGAGCTCCATGCCCCGGCTCGGGTCGGCCGCAAGGTGCAGATCCCTGCAGCCGACCTGATCCGCCGGACAGCCCTGGTGAGACCGGCGTGGAGATCACACACCGGCGGATCCCTCCAAGGAGGTGCCGGGAGGTCAGCGGATGGGGCGATGGACGTTGTCCTTCTCCGAGGCCCCGGGGTCCGCCGCGGCGATCCACGGTCCCTCGCCCGACGGGTCGACGATGCCGTCCTCCAGCCACTCGTAGGTGCCCGACATGATGCCCTTGACCAGCTTGCGGTCGAGGTCGTCGGTGTTGGTCCACAGGCGGCCGAAGAGCTCCTCGACGCGGATGCGGGACTGGCGGCAGAAGACGTCGGCGAGCTGGTAGGCCTCGCGGCCGTGGTCGCCCTGGCTGCGCAGGAGCTCGGCCCGTACGCAGGCCGCGCTCATCGCGAACAGTTCGGCGCCGATGTCGACGATGCGGCCGAGGAAGCCCTGCTTGGTCTCCATCCTTCCCTGCCAGCGGGACATGGCGTAGAAGGTGGAGCGGGCCAGCTTGCGGGCGTGCCGTTCGACGTAGCGCAGGTGCGGGGAGAGGTCCACGCCGTGCTTGAACTGGCTGTAGGAGACCGGGAGTTGGCCGGGTCCCGCGACCAGTTTCGGAAGCCACTTGGCGTAGAAGACCCCGGCGTTCGCACCCGCCTTCGCCTTGTCCTGAAGGGATTTCTCCGGGTCGATCAGGTCGCCGGCCACGGTCAGGTGGGCGTCGACGGCCTCGCGCGCGATCAGCAGGTGCATGATCTCGGTCGAGCCCTCGAAGATGCGGTTGATGCGCAGATCGCGCAGGACCTGTTCGGCCGGGACCGCCCTCTCGCCGCGGGCGGCGAGGGAGGCGGCCGTCTCGAAGCCGCGGCCGCCGCGGATCTGGACGAGCTCGTCGGCGATGAGCCAGGCCATCTCCGAGGAGAAGAGCTTGGCCAGGGCGCCCTCGATCCGGATGTCGTTGCGGTCCTCGTCCGCCATCTGCGAGGACAGGTCGAGTACGGCCTCCAGGGCGAAGGTGGTCGCCGCGATGAAGGAGATCTTCGACCCGACGGCCTCGTGGTGGGCGATCGGCTTGCCCCACTGCTCGCGGGCCGCCGACCACTCGCGGGCGATCTTCAGGCACCACTTGCCGGCGGCCACGCAGGACGCGGGCAGCGAGAGCCGGCCGGTGTTGAGGGTGGTGAGGGCGATCTTCAGCCCTGCGCCCTCCGGGCCGATCCGGTTGGCCGCCGGGACGCGGACCTGGTGGAAGCGGGTGACGCCGTTCTCGATGCCGCGCAGGCCCATGAAGGCGTTGCGGTTCTCGACGGTGATGCCCGGCGAGTTGGTCTCCACGACGAAGGCGGTGATGCCGCCCTTGTGGCCCTCGCTCTTCGGCACCCGGGCCATTACGACCAGCAGGTCGGCGACCACGCCGTTGGTGGTCCACAGCTTCACGCCGTCAAGGACGTAGTCGTCCCCGTCCGGCACCGCGCTGGTCGCGAGGCGGGCCGGGTCGGAGCCGACGTCCGGCTCGGTGAGCAGGAAGGCGCTGATGTCGGTGCGCGCGCAGCGGGGCAGGAACTGCTCCTTCTGTTCCTGCGTGCCGAACAGCTTCAGCGGCTGCGGTACGCCGATCGACTGATGCGCCGACAGCAGGACGCCGATCGCCGGGGAGGCCGAGCCCGCCAGCGCGAGCGCCTTGTTGTAGTACACCTGGGTGAGGCCGAGGCCGCCGTACTTGGTGTCGATCTTCATGCCGAGGGCGCCGAGTTCCTTGAGGCCGTTGATCACCTCGTCGGGGATCCGGGCCTCCCGTTCGATCAGCGCGCCGTCGACCTTCGTCTCGCAGAAGTCGCGCAGCTTGGTGAGGAACTGCTCGCCGCGCTGCACGTCCTCGGTGGACGGGGTGGGGTGCGGGTGGATGAGGTCGAGGCGGAAGCGGCCGAGGAAGAGTTCCTTGGCGAAGCTCGGCTTGCGCCAGTCCTGTTCACGGGCCGCCTCCGCCACCTGGCGGGCCTCGCGTTCGGTGACGGTGGGGCGTCGGGAAGAGGGTGCGGGTGCTGCGGACATGGGGGCCACCTCGCCGCGAATCGGGATCTTGGTCCATTTTGGTTACCGACGGGTGCTACCCGATCGTATGTACCCGATTCGGGGCGAGGCCACCACCCTTTGTGCAGCCGTTCGGCGGATGTTTCTGGTACGACCTCTTCTGTGGGACAACGCCTCGAAAAGAAAGCCGAGAAGAAAGCTGTCGAAGCGCTTCGACTCCCTATGGACACCCACCCTCGCTAGAGCTAGTGTCGAACCACCCCCACCCGCCCCTGTTCGCAATGCGCACTGTCGAAGCGCTTCACACGCTTGGAGAGCTGGATGGTCACCCTCGCCGAGGTCGCCCAGCACGCCGGAGTCTCGGCGAGCACGGTGAGCTATGTCCTCAGCGGCAAGCGGTCCATCTCCACGACCACCCGGGAGCGGGTGGAGCAGTCCATCCGCGAGCTCGGCTACCACCCGAACGCGGGCGCGCGGGCCCTGGCCAGCAGCAGGTCGAACATCATCGCGCTGATGGTCCCGCTGCGCACCGACATGTACGTACCGGTGATGATGGAGATCGCCATCGCGGTCGCCACCACGGCCCGCACGCACGGGTACGACGTCCTGCTGCTGACCGGCGAGGAGGGCCCCGACGCGGTGCGCCGGGTCACCGGCAGCGGGCTCGCCGACGCGATGATCCTGATGGACGTCGAACTCGACGACGAACGGCTGCCGCTGCTGCGCGGCACCGACCAGCCCTCGGTCCTCATCGGCCTGCCCGCCGACACCTCGGGCCTGACCTGCGTCGACCTCGACTTCAAGGCGACCGGCGCGCTGTGCGTGGAGCACCTGGCGATGCTCGGCCACCGCGACATCGCCGTCATAGGAGAGGCGCCCGCCGTCTACGAGCGGCACACGGGCTTCGCCGAGCGCACCCTCGACGGACTGCGCTCGCGCGCCCAGGAGCTGGGCGTACGGCTGCTGCACCGGCCGTGCGAGGGCGGGTACGACGCCATGGCCGTCACCCTCGCCCGCATTCTCGACGAGCGGCCGGGCACCACCGGCTTCGTCGTGCAGAACGAGTCGGCGGTCGAACCGCTGCTCGCCCTGCTCCGCCAGCAGGGCCGTGCGGTGCCCGAGGACGTGTCGGTGGTCGCGGTCTGCCCGGACCAGGTCGCCGTGCAGGCCTCGGTGCGGCTGACGTCCGTCGCCATCCCCGCGCAGGAGATGGGCCGGCATGCCGTGGAGCGTCTGGTCGCCAAGCTGGACGGCCGGGGCACGGACGAAGTCGTGCTGCTCGCCCCGGAGTTGACGGTGCGGGCGAGCACGGGCCCGGCACCCTCCGGTACTTCCTGATCCCGCTCTTCCGTGCCCCTGGCGGGCACCCTCATGTCTTTCGGGAGCACCCTTCGTGAACCAGTCTGCCGAAAACCAGCCCCGGGCCGGGGCCCAGCCCCAGGTCAGCCTCGCCCAGTCGTCACCCACCGTCGGCACCTTCCGGGAGCGGGACGGCGCGCTGGAGTGGAGCGGCCGTCAGGAGACGCTCCGTATCGAACCGTGGGGTCCGGACGCGGTCAGGGTGCGGGCCAGGCTCGGCGGCCCGATCCTCGAGGGCCTGCCGGGCGCCCTGCTCGACGAGGCACCGGCCACCGAGAGCAGCATCAAGATCGGTGACGGGGAAGGGCAGTTGACGGTCGGCACGCTCACCGTGGACGTGAGCGCCGAGGGCCTGATCCGCTTCCTGCGCACCGACGACGGCCACGAGGTGCTGGCCGAGGAGCGCGCCCACTTCTGGTGGCCGGGGTCACGGTTGTACACGGCCGTCGGGAACGGGCACCACCGGCTGGAGCAGCGTTTCGCCGCCTACGACGACGAGAAGCTGTACGGCCTCGGCCAGCACCAGCACGGCCGCCTCGACCAGAAGGGCCTGGTCCTCGACCTGGTCCAGCGCAACGCCGAGGTCGGCATCCCGGTGCTCTCCTCCAGCCGCGGCTACACCCTGCTGTGGAACAACCCGGCGATCGGCCGTGTGGAGCTGGCGCACAACGGCACCCGCTGGGTGGCCGACTCGGCCCGGCAGATCGACTACTGGATCACCGCGGGCACCCCGGCGGACGGCCAGCGCCGCTACAGCGCGGTCACCGGCCGGACCCCGATGCTGCCGGAGTGGGCGGCGGGTTTCTGGCAGTGCAAGCTGCGCTACCGCACGCAGGACGAACTCCTCGCGGTGGCAAGGGAGTACAAGCGCCGGGGGCTGCCCATCTCGGCCATCGTGTGCGACTTCTTCCACTGGACGCACCTGGGCGAGTGGAAGTTCGACCCGGCCGAGTGGCCCGACCCGGCGGCGATGGTCCGTGAACTGGACGAGCTCGGCATCAAGCTGGTGGTGAGCGTGTGGCCGTCCGTGTCACCGCTGAGCGAGAACCACCCGGTGATGGAGCAGCGCGGCTACTTCATCGGCACCCAGTACGGCCCGATGGCGCACGCCGACTGGCCGGACAAGCAGGTCGCCTCCACCGTTCAGGTCGCCTTCTACGACGCCACGAACCCGGAGGCCCGTGAGTTCGTGTGGTCGCGCGTGAAGGAGAACTACCTGGAGCCGTACGGCATCACGGCCTTCTGGCTGGACGCCTGCGAGCCCGAGCTCAAGCCGGGCTTCCAGGAGAACCTGCGCTACTGGGCGGGCCCCGGCCTGGAGGTCGGCAACAGCTACCCCGCGGAGAACTCCCGCACCTTCTACGAGGGCCTGCGCGCCGAGGGCGAGGAGGTCATCACCCTCAACCGCTCGGCGTGGGCGGGCAGTCAGCGCTACGGCGCCGCCCTGTGGTCCGGCGACATCGGCACCGACTTCCCGACCCTGCGCCGCCAGATCGCGGCCGGCCTCAACACGGCCCTGTCCGGCATCCCCTGGTGGAACACCGACATCGGCGGCTTCCACGGCGGCGACCCGGAGGACCCGGCGTACCGCGAGGTCATGGTGCGGTGGTTCCAGTTCGGGGCCCTGTCTCCCCTGATGCGGCTGCACGGGTTCCGTGACCCGGGGATGCCGCTGGGGCCGGAGATGACCGGCGGGCCCAACGAGGTGTGGTCCTACGGCGAGGAGGCCGGGGCGATCCTGGAGAAGTACCTGCGGCTGCGGGAGCGGCTGAAGCCGTATGTCCTGGACGTGATGCGGGAGGCGCACGAGGAGGGGCTGCCGGTGATGCGGCCGCTGTTCCTGGAGTTCCCGGAGGATCCGGCGGCCTGGGCCGTGGAGGACGCGTATCTGTTCGGGCGGGATCTGTTGGTGGCGCCGGTGCTTACGGCTGGCGCGAGCGCCCGGACTGTCCATCTTCCGGTGGGGGCCACGTGGACGGACGCGTGGACCGGTCGGACGTACGAGGGTGGTGCGACCGTGACGGTCGAGGCGCCGTTGGATCGGATTCCGCTGTTTTTGCGGGACGGGGCGCAGTTGCCTATTGCTTCGCAGGATGTGCCGCTATAGGTGCGTTGTCGACTGCTGCGCCGTCGTGGCTTGTCGCGCAGTTCCCCGCGCCCCTTTAGGGGCGCGGCGGAACCGCACGGTCACATGCCCCGCCTGTTCAGTTCCTGCAGACGGACTCCAGGGAGCGGACCAGGGCCTTCGTGTGGACCAGGTCCGGGTGTTTCTCGTGGTGGACCTCGATCACCGCCAGGGTGCGTTCGGGGCGGCAGGTCAGGGACGTGCGGTCGGGGGTCGTGTCCGCGACTGCCTGGACCAGGTCCGTGGTGATGCGGTTGATGGTCTGGCGGACCACGTTCAGGTCGGGCCTGGTGGTCGGGGCCTCGTCGGGGTGGGCGGTCCAGCGGGCGTAGAGGGCGCGCTGGACGTCCTTGTTGGCCTCGATCTGGTCGCGGAAGATGCGGCGGACCTCGTCGGGGTCGGCGCCGATCTGCTTCGCCTGTGCGGCGACGTTGTCGAGGACCACCTGCTCGCGGGCGGGGTCGTCGATGGGGCTGTCGGTGCCCCACTTGGCCGCGGCCACCAGGTCGGCGGTGGCGAGGCGTTCGGCGGCGAGGGAGGCCACCGAGTGCAGGGGGGAGGACCAGGGGGACGTGGGTGCCGCTGCCGCGGTGCCCGGTATGGCGAGCACGGCGGCAGCGGCCGCCAGCGTGGTGCGGAGGGGGGTGAGGATCTGCATGGGGTCCATGAAACCTCACCCGGTCCGCATCAACATCAACTGCTACTGACGTTTTCGCTGTTGACGATGAAGTTCAGGCCACCGGACGATGACGTGATCTCGAAGCCGAACTGCAGATCCCCGATGGTCACGTTGCCGAACCAGCCCTTGGTGTCCTTGATCCACTTCAGGATCGGCAGGATGTCGACCGTGCCGGAGGCCGAGTTGGAGCTGCGGACGAACGAGAACACGTCGTTGGAGCCGTTGGTGCCCTTGTAGACGGTCCAGGAGTGACCGCCCAGCGTGACGTTGCCCTGCGAGGTGCCGAGCGGGCCGACGGCGCCGGTCTTGTTCATCCAGAGCATGATCTCGTACCTGTGGTTGGTGTCCCAGATGTCGTACGCCGTCTCGTACGCGCCGGACGAGGGGACGCTGACGTTGTAGCTGCTGGAGAGCGAACCGAGCGAGGTGATCGACTTGTTGATCACCTTGGTGGCGTTCGGGTAGGACTTGATACCGCCGGTGTTGGGGTGGTCGGCCCAGACACCCCAGCTGGTGCCGGAGTTGGCCCAGATGCACTGGCTGCCGGCACCGGAGCCCCACACGTTGTTGTAGAGCGTGTAGCCGTTCAGGTTCGTGCTGCCGTACTGGGCGCAGGAGTTCCAGACCGCCGCGGAGGCGGGGGCGGACGCGAGGCCGACGGTGGCGCCGATGGCCATCGCCGGCGCCAGTACGGCCATGGTGACCTTGCGCAGAGTGCTCTTTGCCATGGTGTCCCTTCCATGGGTGGGGGGAAATGCGGGGGTGGTTACCACGTCCTCAGGGCGAGGACGTGGTCTTCTCCGGCGACGAGGTCGAGCGGCCGCGTGCCGGAAGAAGTCCTGAGTTCGACGCGGTGCGTACGGGTGGGGCGCAGCACCGCCGTCGCTTCCTGCGGGTTCCAGGTGAGGTCGAGTTCCGCGCCGAACCGGGTACGGAGGCCGAGGAGCCGGCCCTTGGGGCAGGCCTTCGGGAGCGCGGGAAGCAGGACCAGGCGGTTGGGGGTCGACTGCACGAGCATCTCGATCAGCACGGCGGGCAGGGTGTGCGCGGCGTCGGCGTTGTAGACGTTGCGGTCCGGGTAGTGCGCGCTCATCAGGGAGGTGTGGAAGAAGTCGCCCTTGAGCACCTGGCCGAGGGCGTGCGCGACCCGTTCGCCGTCGCGCAGCCGGGCGGCGACCAGGGCGTGGTGCAGATGGCCGTGCGCGGAGTCGTTCTCGGCGCCGCGGAGTTCGAGAGCACGGTGGGCGGCCGCCGCGAGGTCCGGGGTGTCGTACGGGTTGATCTCGTCGAGCGGCCAGACGCCGTACAGGTGGCTGAGGTGACGGTGGTCGTAGGTGTCGTCGAGGCCGGGCCAGGCCCATTCGGCGAGGGCGCAGTCGGCGTTGATCCGGTGGGGCGGCAGACGGTCGGCGAGGGCACGCCGGCGCTCGGCCTCGGGGGTGTCCGGGTGGTAGTCGGCCGCCGTCAGCAGCGCGTGCCGGGCGGCGGACAGGTCCATGGCCGCGTTGATCGCGCCCCAACTGGCGTTCGCGGGGCGGTTCTCCGGCGAGTAGGACGGGACGACGACGAGATGCCCGTCGTTGTCGGTGCGGGTGAGGAAGTCCTCGTAGAACAGGGCGACCTGGGCGAGGGCGTGGGCGGTACGGGGGTCCCGGGTGCCGTTCGTCTCGTCGTGGTCGACGAGCGGTTTGAGCAGCCAGTCGGCGCCCGCGGTCCACAGGTGCAGGGGGTATTCGCGGCTGAAGTGGTACGACAGCCCGGACTCGCCGTCGGTGTGGGCGGGGGCGACGACGCCACGGGCGCCGAAGACCGCGCGGGCGTTCTCCGCCCAGTCGGGCAGCTGACGATGGATCAGGGAAGCGAGGGCTTCGGTGACTTCGGGGAGCGCGCCGGCCGCTGCGGACGCGGTCTGGAGGTTGAGGTTGGCGTCGTTGGTGAACGCCCCCGACCAGGCGGTGTTCCAGTCGCCGGTCCACAGGCCGACCAGGCGGGGCGGGAGCAGACCGCTCGCGGACAGCAGGTGGTAGCGCCCCGCGGCGAAGAGGCGCTCCAGGAGGGCGGGGCTGTCGGGGCGGGCGAGCAGCTCCGAGCCGGGCAGGGCCCGCTCGGCCGGGTCCGCGTCCAGATCGAGACGGACGCGTTCGTAGGCCGTGCGGTGCAGGGTCGTGTGGCGGTCCAGGAGGAGGGCGTACGGGTCCTCGCCGCCCGGCAGCAGTGCGCGCAGGGCCTGGGCGTGGGGTGTCGTGTCCAGCTCACCGGTGTGGCGCAGCACCCTGGTCAGCAGCAGGACCGACTCCGCGTCCGCGACGTGTGCGCCGGGAGGCGTGAGCGTCGTACGGCCGCCCATGACCACGACGAGCGTGACGCCGGTGTACGCCGTGTCGCTGCCGGGGTAGCGGACGCGCAGGGTGAGCAGGGCCCCTTCGGGGGTGAGGACCGCGCCGTCGCCGACGGCGAGGTCCGGGGGCGCCCCCGGGAGGCGGTGGTCCAGGGCGATGTCGAGGTCGGTGGCCGTGATGTGCTGGACGATCACGTCGTCGGCGCGGGACACGAAGACCCGGCTGCTCCAGCCCTCGCAGACCGCCTCCACCACGCCGGTGGTGAAGTCGACGGCGCGGCGGTAGCGACGCGGCTCCTCGCCGGCCGGTCTGCGCAGCCGGACCTGGAAGGCGGGGTGGAAGGGCTGGACCCACTGGAGGTCGCGTCCGTCGGTGAAGGTCTCGGCGGCGTGCAGCTCGCCCGCGAGCAGCTTGTCCTGGAGGAGCGGTAGCTGCTCGGCGAGGCGGGGTGGACGGGCCTTCTCGGCGCCGTTGGGGCGGACGAGGGTGTGGTGGGTGACGACAACCTGTTCGTCGTTCGGATCACCGAACACAAGTGCGCCGTGGTGGCCGTTGCCGCTCAGGAAGCCGTCCTCCCAGCGGGTGGCGGGGACGGGCTCCCAGGTTCCGTGGACGATGTTCATCGGCTTGCTCATGGGTGTGTTCATGAGCGCAACACCATCACGCCGTACCGGCCGAGAGTGACCTCGCCCTCCACTGTCGCGCCGGTGAGCAGGTCGCGGTGGGTCCCCGGCACCTGCACGGTCACCGGTTCCCGCCCGTGGTTGAGCAGGAAGAGCAGGTCGCCGCGGCGGACCGCCTCCACCCGGTCGGGCAGGCCGTCGAGGACGGGGCGGGCGCCCGCCCCGGCCGCGATCCGGGCCAGCAGGTCGCGCAGCGCGTGCGGCTCGGGAAGCGTGGAGACGTACCAGGCGCGGCCCTTGCGCAGCACGGCGGGCAGGCCGTCGAGCTCGCCGCCCTTGTACCTGGCCTCGACCGAGGCGTCCTCGGCGGTCTCGATCTCCTCCGACCAGAGAGTCCCGTGGAACTCGTCGGTCTCGGCGGTCTCGTCCGCGTCCAGCGGCCACCACTCGTGCAGGGTGCGGATGCCGAACAGCTCGCGCAGCCGGGGGTCCATGCCGCCGGGGCGCACGCGGTCGTCCTCGTCGGTGACACCGGTCAGGAACCCGCAGACGAGGGTGCCGCCGCCGCGGACGTGGGCGAGGAGGTTGTCGACCGCCGCGTCCGTGAGGGCGTACAGCTGGGGGACGACGACCAGCTTGTAGGCGGTGAGGTCGTGCTCGGGGTGGGCGAAGTCGGTGGTGAGGTGGGCCTGCCACAAAGCGCGGTGCCAGGCGGTGAGGATCTGCGTGTGGTCGACCCGCGTCGAGAGCCGGCCCTCGTGGGCTCCGGCCCACCAGGAGTGCCAGTCGTGCAGGATCGCGATGTCGTTCCGGCTGTGACGGCCCGTCACCTCCGGGCCGATCCGGGCGAGTTCGGCGCCGAGTTGTCCGACCTCCTGATACGTACGGCCCTCCGGCCCCGCATGGCTGACCATCCCGGAGTGGAACTTCTCCGCGCCCTGCCGGGACTGGCGCCACTGGAAGTAGCAGACGGCGTCGGCCCCGCGGGCCACGGCCTGGAAGGACCAGAGGCGGCCCAGGCCGCGCGGCTTGGGGTGGTTGACGCCGCGCCAGTTGACCGGGCCCGCCGCCTGCTCCATCAGCATCCAGGGGCCGCGGGCCTGCGAGCGGGTCAGGTCCTGGACGAGGGCGCCGTGCTGCGCGCCGAAGGGATCGCGCGGATCGGGATAGAGGTCGACGGAGACGACGTCCTCCTCCTCGGCCCACCGCCAGGCGTCCAGCCCGGCCCACAGCGCCATGAAGTTGGTGGTGACCGGGATGTGGGCGGGGGTGTGCCGGCGGACGATGTCACGCTCGGCGATGTAGCACTCCAGGAGCATGTCGGAGGTGAACCGCTTGAAGTCCAGGACCTGGCCCGGGTTCTTCAGGTAGTGGGCGTGGCGGGGCGGCAGGACCTCGCTCCAGTCGCCGTAGCCCTGGCTCCAGAAGGCCGTGCCCCAGGCGGAGTTGAGGGCGCCGAGCGTGCCGTACTTCTGCTGCAGCCAGCGGCGGAAGCGGGCGGCGGCCTCGTCGCCCCAGTCGTAGGTGCAGTACTCGTTGTTGATGTGCCACATGGTGAGGGCGGGGTGGCCGCCGTAGCGGGCGGCGAGGTCCTCGGTGATGGCTGCCGCGTAGCGGCGGTAGGCGGCGCTGGAGTGCGAGAAGTGCTGGCGGCCGCCCCACCATTCGGTGCGGCCGTCCTCGTCGCGGGGCAGCGTCTCGGGGTGCAGCCGGCCGAGCCAGGGCGGCGGCGAGGAGGTGGGAGTGGCGAGCACGACACCGATGCCGCCCGCGTGCAAGAGGTCCATCAGCCGGTCGAGCCAGCCGAACTCCCGCTCCCCCGGCCGGGGTTCGAGCTTCGCCCAGGAGAAGACACCGAGGGTGACGGAGTTGACGCCGGCCTCCCGCATGAGCCGTACGTCCTCGGTCCAGGTCTCCTCGGGCCACTGCTCGGGGTTGTAGTCGCCGCCGAAGAGGATGCGGCCGCGGGTGGCGTCGCTGAGCGCCGGCATCAGACGGGCTCCCCGTACTGGATCCCGCGCCCGTTGGTGGCGAGGTAGACGCGGCCGTGGATGCGCGGGTCACCGGTGACGGCCGTGCCGATCCAGCCCCACTGGTGCCGGTCGTCGTTGATCCGCACCCAGGTCTTCGCCTCGTCGTCGGAGCGGTGGACGCCGGTGACGGTCCCGATCGTGCCGACCTGGTAGACGGCGGGGTAGTCGGCGCCCTTCGCGGCCCTGCCGAAACCCAGGCACTCCGAGGCGCCGACGCCGGCGGTCTTCGAGAAGCTCGCGCCGCCGTCGGTGGACCGGTGCAGGCCCTGCCCCTTGGCGCTCAGCCACAGATCGCCGGACCTGCCCGGTGCGGCGACCAGCTGGAACTGACTGTCCCCGGAGGGCAGTCCCATCGCCCGGGCCGTGAAGGTCCGGCCACTGTCGGTGCTGGCGTACAGCGTTCCCGTGTCGGTGTCGTACGCGTAGAAGAGCGTCGGGTCGGCCGGGTCGGCGACCGGCGTGGCGCCCTTCGGGAAGGAGGAGACCTCGGACCAGGTGGCGCCGTGGTCCGTGGAGCGGTGGGCGGGGTACTTGGTGCCGTCCGAGTGCACGAAGACCCACAGCAGCACGCTGCCGTCGGCACTCACGGCGATCGGCCCCGGCCCGTCCTTGGCGATGGCGGGCTGGGCCTCGAAGGGCGCCCAGGTCTGCCCACCGTCGTTCGAGTATGCGCCGTTGCCGTGGTCGCCCCAGCCGGTACGGACGACGTACGCCGGCTTGTTCGCGGCCTGGGCGAGCCCCATCGCCGACCCGAACACGGGGTTGGTCGCCATGCCTCGGGACGGAGACGCCGTGAGCCGCTCGTGGTACAGCACGCCGATGTCACCGCAGCCGCTGATCAGATGCGCCTCCCCGGCCGGGGGCGAGATCAGCAGGCGCACGGCCGTCTCCTCCAGACCGCGGATCTGCGGGGCCCAGTTCCTCAGGTCCCGGGTGCCGTAGAGGGTGGCGCCGGTGCCGTAGACGATGTGCCGGGAGTCGTACGGGTCGAGGGCGAGCGTCTGGATCCACCATCCGAACTTGGGCTTGTCGGCGCCCCACTTGAGATAAGGGGTCTCGGACACGTCGAGGACGGCGGAGTCCTTGAGGGACGTCCAGGTGCGGCCGCCGTCGGTGGTCCGGTAGAGGGTGTCGATCTCGGCCCACCGGTTGTTGGTGGAGACGACGACGGTGCCGGGGCGGCGGGCGTCGACGGCGACGCCGCCGTACCCGAAGGTGTCGGCGGACCCGTCGGACGTGGTGCCGCCCGGTCTCACGGGGGTCACGTCGGTCCACTTCCCGCTGGTGGTGCACAGCTTGTGCACACTGCCGTCGGACTGGCCGTTGGGGCCGGGCGCGTCCGCGTACGTCACGTACAGCTCGCGGGTGTACCGGTCGTACGCGGCACGGATCGGCACCTTGGCGGCCGTGCCGGTGGGCCCGCCGGGGACGGCTTCCCAGATCGTGCCGTCGGTGGTGCGGAAGAGGTGGGCGGTGCTGCCGTCGGAGTCGCCCCAGCCGGCGTAGCGGGTGCGCCCGGCGGCGACGAGGAAGGTGACGCCCTGCCCGGAGGCGCTCGGGGAGCCCGGGAAGCCGCCGGCAGCGGCCCAGGTGGCCCCCCGGTCGGTCGACTTGAGCAGCCCGTCGTGCCGGGTGCCCAGCCACAGAGTGTCGCTGTCCCAGGGATCGACGAGCAGCCGCTCACCCGTGCCCCGCCCGTCCTCGTTGGCGCCGAGCTTGACGCCGAGGTCGGTGCGGGTCCAGGTGGCACCGCGGTCCTCGGAGCGCAGGACGGCCCCGTTGCCGGCCCAGGACTGGGTGTAGGTGCCGAGGGCGAGGTAGACGCGGTCGGGGTGGGCGGGGTCGACGGCGATGGCCTCGACGCCGAGGAGGTTCCAGTCGTCCGCGCCGAGATGGTCGGTCAGCGGGGTCCAGCGGGCGGTGCGGTCCTCCCAGCGGTAGGCACCGCCGATGTCGGTACGGGCGTAGGCGAGGCCGCGGACCGAGGGGTGGAAGAGGACGCCGGTGACGAAACCGGTGCCGCCTATGACGGCGTTGCGCCAGCGGTAGGCCGGCGTGGCGGTGGCGGCCGGCGTGGCGGCCAGCGCCCGCCCGGGGAGCAGCGGAACGGCGGTGAGCGCGGCGGTCGCCGCGGTACCGGCGAGAACGGCACGTCGGCTCGGAGTGAACGCGGGCATGACCTACCTCGTTCTGTGCGGGTGGGGAGCAACGGGAGGTTTGGGACCGCCGCGGCCGACCGCTGATGGCGGCAGGTCGGCCACGGCGGAGTCGAAAGGTGTGGCTCAGCCCTTGATGGCGCCGGTGAGCATGCCCTTCCTGAAATGCTTCTGGACGAAGGGCGACAGCACGGCCACGGGCAGCAAGGCCATCACCATGACCGCCATCTGGATGGCGAGCCCGGACAGCTGACCGGTCCTGATGGCCTGGCTCAGGCCGACCGGCGCTTCCTGCTTCTGCACGAGCTGGATCATGACGTTCTGCAGCGGCATCATGTCCTGGTCGTTCAGATAGAGCGACGCGTTGAACCAGGCGCTCCAGTAGCCGACGGCGTAGAAGAGCGTGATCACCGCGAGGACGGCCCGCGACAGCGGCATGACGATCCGCCAGAGGATCCGCAGGTCCCCGGCGCCGTCGATGCGCGCGCTGTCGATGAGCTCCGGCGAGATCTCCATGAAGAAGCCGCGCAGCACCAGGATGTTGAAGACACTGATGGCGCTCGGCAGGATCAGTGCCAGATAGGTGTCGGTCAGACCGAGGGACTGAACCAGCAGATAGGTGGGGATGAGGCCGGCGCTGAAGAACATGGTCGCCAGCAACACCATCAGGATCCAGCGGTGGCCGAGGGATCCGCTCCGGGACAGGCCGTAGGCACACAGGACGGACACCGTCATCGAGAACAGCGTGCCGACCAGGGTGACGAGGATGCTGATGATCGCGGCGCGGGTGACCTGGCCGCCGCTGAGCAGCTCCTGGTAGGCGATGAAGGTGATGTCCTTGGGCACCAGCACCAGGCCGCCCGCCTCGTTGATCGTCTTGCGGGAGGAGAGGCTGGTGACGACCACGATCCACAGCGGGAAGAGAATCGCCAGGCAGGCGACCGTCAGGGCGATGCCCTTGCCCGCGAGGCCGGCCTGGGAGGGCTTCTCCTCCCACGCGGGGCGCTCGGGTGCGGTCCACCAGCGCGGCCGGCTCGCCGGTTGGTCGATCACGGCGGTCACTTCTTGTACACCCCCTTCTCGCCCATGAGATGGGCCACCTTGTTCGCGGCGAGGACCAGGCCGATGCTGACCACGCCCTTGACCAGCCCCGCGGCGGCCGCGTAGCCGAAGTCCTGGTTGCGGACGCCGTTCCACCACACGAAGGTGTCGAGGACTTCTCCGGCGCCCGGTCCGACGCCGTCGCGTTGGAGCAGGATCTGCTCGAAGCCGACGGTCAGGGCGTCGCCGACGCGCAGCACCAGCAGCAGGGCGATCACCGGCCGCAGGGCGGGCAGGGTGATGTGCCACATGCGGCGCCGGCGTCCGGCGCCGTCCATCGCGGCGGCCTCGTACAGGTCCGGGCTGACCGAGGCGAGCGCGGCGAGGAAGACGATGATCCCCCAGCCGGCGTCCTTCCACACGCTCTGCGCGGTGAGCAGGAAGGGGAAGGTGTCGGGGTTGGTCATGATGTTCAGGCCGTCGTGGCCGTTCTCCCGCAGCAGCTGGGAGAGCATCCCCGCGCCGCCGAACATCTGCTGGAAGACGGCGATGACCAGCACCCAGGAAAAGAAGTGCGGCAGGTACAGGACGGCCTGCGCGACGGCCCGCACCCGGGGCCTGACCACGCTGTTGATGAGCAGCGCGAGCAGGATCGGGATCGGGAAGAACAGCAGGAGCTGCACGAAGAACAACACCAGCGTGTTCTGGACGGCGTTCCAGAAGGCGGAGTCCTCGAACATCCGCTGGAAGTTCTCCAGGCCCACGAAGGGACTGTGCAGGATGGAGACGATGCCGTTGTCGCTGATGTACGGGTCGTAGTCCTGGAAGGCGACGACGTTGCCGAGGATGGGCAGGTAGTTGAAGACCAGGAGGAGCACGACGGCCGGCAGCGTCATGAGGATCAGGACGCGGTCACGCCGGAACCTGTGCCGCAGGCTCAGCTTGCCCGTGACTCGTTTCTCCCGGGGGCGGGCGGCGTCACCGGACGCCGCCGCGGTCTTCACCGGTGTGCCGGCCTCGGCGCTGCTCCGAGGCACCGTGCTGTGGGACACAGACGTTCTCCTTGCCTCAGAGTGTGGTCAGCCGGCCACGGAACCGTTCTCGTCGAGCAGCTTCTTGTACCAGTCGCGCAGCTTGTCGCCGCCCTTGCTCTTCCAGTCGGAGATGGCCTGCTGCATGTCGCTGATCTTCTTGTGCCCGCGGATGATGTCGTCCTCGAGCTGCTCGAAGTCGGTGGCGAGGTTGGTGTAGCGGGAGGGCTCGGTGATCTGCAGGCCCCAGAACGAGGACTTCTTGGTGAAGGCGCCCATCCGCTGCTGCCACTCGACCATGGCCCGGGTGTAGTCCGGGAGGTCGGGGTGGGCGATGGTCGCGGCGGGGCTCGCGACCATGACGTAGGCGTTGACGACCTCGTTGTTGCCCTTGTCGTTCTTGACGGGCACACCGTCCTTGAGCGTGTAGTGGGTGCCCTCGACGCCGTAGTTGGTCATCATCCACTCCCTGGTGCCGTACGGCGCCGCGGTGACGTTGGCGACCGCCAGGGCGTCGCGGATGACGGACTCGGAGGCCTTCTTGTTGACGAAGGCGAAGATGTTGGCCGGGTTCGTGGCGTACAGCGTCGGGGCACCGCCGTCGTGGCCCCAGATGTCCATGCCCCAGACCTTGACGTCGGGGTTCTGGGTCGAGTACGAGGCCTGCCGCCCGTACCAGTTGGAGATGTCGTCGTTGTAGATCAGGAACTCACCGGCGGCGAACATGGGGGACGTGTCGCCGATCTGCCCCTTGCCCAGGTAGAAGTTGGGGTGGACGACCTTGGCGGCGAACAGCTTCCGCGTCCACTCGATGGCTTCCAGGTACTGCGGGGTCTCGATACGGTTGATCAGCTTGCCGTCGACGAGGTTCCACCACAGCGGCTTCTCACCGCCGCTGAGCACCCCGAAGTTGCTGAACGCGGTCCACTTCATGTCGCCGCAGGCCCATCGCTTGGCCCGGGCGTTGGTGATGTCCTTGCACAGGGCCATGAACTCGTCGGCGGACCGCGGGATTTCGTAGCCCTCCTTGTCGAAGATGTCCTGGCGGTAGAGCGGCACGATGTTGTTGACGTACCCGGCGGGCATCGGCAGGCCCATGAGCTTGCCGCCGAAGATGGAGCGCTGCCAGGCGTCGCTGGGGATCGCCGCGAGGTTGGAATACTCCTTGACCTTGTCCCCGGACAGGTAAGGGCCCAGGTCGGCGAACTTGCTGATGATGGCGTTGGGTATCTTGCCCATCATGTTCCAGCTCGGGACGACGACCACATCCGGGACGTCGCTGGAGGCGAGGACCGCGCCGAGCTTCTGGTCGTAGGTGTTGCCGTCCTGGTTGCGCCACTGGACGTCGACACCGATCAGGTCGTTCATCGACGTGTAGTAGGGGTTGTTCTGCTTGGGCGGCGAGCCCCAGAACGGCGACATGATGGTGACCTTGCCGCCTTTGCCGAGCTTCTTCGACACCGACGTCTTGAGGGTGGCGACGTCGAGCTTGCTGGTGAAGCCCATCGCGGAGCCGTTCTTGGACGGGATGTCCGGCTGCACGACGTTGCTGGCCACATAGGCCGGCAGGAGCTTCTTGGCGTTCTTGCCCGACGTGGTCCCGTCGCGCGACCCGCTGTCCGAACCACCGCAGGCGGACAGCAGTGGCATCCCTCCCGCCACTGCCGCGGTGGCGACCGCTGTTGAGGCGAGGAAGCTTCTCCGGCTCGGTCCGGACGAGGCGGAGGCGGCGTTCGGCGTCATTGCGTCAACCCTTCGTGGCGCACCTGGACACCCGGCGGAGGCCGTCGGCTGCGGTGTCGTAAGTGGAATTGCCTGAGCTGAAGCGTTTCTTCGACGAGTGAACGGAATGCGCAGTCGAAGCGCTTCGATGTTGCTGTGAGGTTAAGTGAACTCACAGGGGCGCACAAGGGTCGCTTCCAAGATTCCTACGAGGCTTGCGAGCGCCCTCCTTTCGTATGCACCGCTTGAAGTGAGGGTGCCGATCCCTTGACACTCGGCCCTGAGTCGAATGAGCATCGAAGCGCTTCGAAAGCATTCCCGTCGATCCATCGCAAGGGGATCCCACGTGACCGCACACACGCCGCACACGCCGCCTTTTCGCGATCCGCACCTGCCCTTCGCGAAGCGCATCGACGACCTTCTGTCGCGGCTCACCCTCGAGGAGAAGATCGGGTTCCTGCACCAGTTCGTCCCCGCCGTCGAGCGGCTGGACATCCCCGCGTTCCGCACCGGCCAGGAGGCGCTGCACGGCGTGGCCTGGATGGGCCCGGCCACGGTCTTCCCGCAGGCGGTCGGTCTCGGCGCGACCTGGAACCCGGACCTGGTACGACGGGTCGGCGAGGCCGTCTCCAAGGAGATCCGCGCGATGCGCGCCCGTGACGACCGCGTGGGGCTCAACGTCTGGTCCCCGACCGTCAACCTCCTGCGCCACCCGCTGTGGGGCCGCAACGAGGAGGGCTACTCGGAGGATCCGAAGCTCACCTCGGCCATCGCCACCGCCTACACCCACGGCCTGCGCGGCGAGCACCCGACGTACTGGCGCACGGCGCCGGTCCTCAAGCACTGGCTGGCGCACAACAACGAGACGAACCGCGACACCACATCCTCCTCCGTGCGCCCCCGCGTCCTGCACGAGTACGACCTGCGTGCCTTCCGCGAGACGGTCGAGGCGGGCGCGGTGGCCGGCGTCATGCCCGCGTACAACCTGGTCAACGGCCGCCCGAACCATGTCTCGCCTCATCTGCGCGAGCACCTGCGGACCTGGACCGACGAGGATCTCCTCGTCTGCTCGGACGCGGGTGCGCCGTCCAACCTGGTCGACTCCGAGCACTACTTCGACACGCACGAGGAGGCGACGGCCGCGGCGCTGCTGGCCGGCGTCGACAGCTTCACCGACCACGGCACCGACAGCTCGACGATCACCGCGCGGGTGCGCGGGGCCCTGGAGCAGGGCCTGCTCACCGAGTCGGACATCGACACGGCCGTACGCCGCCAGCTCTCGGTGCGTTTCCGCCTCGGCGAGTTCGACCCGCGCTACGACCCGCACGCCGGCACCGGGGAATTCGACACCCCG
The DNA here is from genome assembly GCF_053597275.1 of Streptomyces sp. NPDC001492. Lineage (NCBI taxonomy): Bacteria > Bacillati > Actinomycetota > Actinomycetes > Kitasatosporales > Streptomycetaceae > Streptomyces > Streptomyces sp. NPDC001492. The sequence continues at coordinate 118,374 of NZ_JBSFHW010000024.1, forward strand.
GCCCATCGTGCGCTCGCGCAGGAGGCCGCCGAGCAGGCGGTCGTGCTGCTGAAGAACGACGGCGGTCTGCTGCCGCTCGCCGCGGACGCCCGGATCGCGGTGGTCGGCCTGCTCGCGGACGAGTGCAAGCTGGACTGGTACAGCGGCACGCTCATCCACCGGTCCACACCACTGGAGGGCCTGTACGAGCGGTTCGGCGCGGAGCGCGTGGAGTTCGCGGAGGGCGTGGACCGAGTCCGTTTCAAGACCGCTGCCGGTACGTTCCTCCATGCCCCGGCGGCGGACAGCGCCGACGACCGGGTGCGCGGCGCCGAGGGCGCCCTCGACCCGGCCACGCTCACGGGCCGCACCGATCTGCCCCCGCTGACCACCGATGCGACCGGTACCGAGTTCGCGCTCATGGAGTGGGGCGAGGGCGTGCTGACGCTGCGCGCGCCCGACGGCCGCTATCTCTCGGTCGCCGAGGACGGCTATCTGCGCGCCTCCGCCGACCAGCCCGGAGGCTGGATCGTCCAGGAGACATTCCGTCTGGAACCCCATGAGAACGGGCACCTCCTGAAGCACCTCGGTACGGGTCGCCACGTCTGCGTCGCCGCCGACGGCGTCAAGGTTGCCGAAGCGAACCCGGAAATCTTCGAGGTGATCATCACCGAACGCGGTGAGGACGCGGTGCGCAGGGCCGCCGCCGAGGCCGACGTGGTCCTGGTGGTCGCGGGCAACGATCCGCACATCAACGGCCGCGAGACCGAGGACCGTACGACCCTGCGCCTCCCCCGGCACCAGGAGCGCCTGCTGCACACCGCGCGCGCCACCAACCCGCACACGGTGCTGGCGCTGGTGTCGGCGTACCCCTACGCGTTCGACTCCGCCCGCCTCCCGGCCGTCCTGTGGACGGCGCACGGCGGCCAGGCGGCCGGCACCGCCCTGGCCAGGGTCCTCGCCGGCGACGTCTCCCCCGCCGGCCGCCTCCCGCAGACCTGGTACGCCGACGACGCCGACCTGCCCGACCTCCTCGACTACGACGTGATCGGCAGCCGCCAGACATACCTGTACTTCGAGGGCACACCCCTGTTCCCGTTCGGCCACGGCCTGTCGTACGCGTCGTTCGCGTACGCGGACCTGACGGCGAAGGCGGAGGGCGCCGCGGTGTCCGTCTCCTTCACGGTCACGAACACCGCAGCCATGGCGGCGGACGAGGTCGCCCAGCTCTATCTCCGCGCCGTGGACCCGGCTCTCCCGCGTCCGCGGCGCGAGCTGGCGGCACTCGACCGGGTGCGTCTGGAGCCGGGCGAGCGCAGGGAGCTCTCCTTCGAAGTCCCCTTGTCCGCCTTCGGCTTCTGGGATGTGCACCAGGGCCGCCGGCGCCGTGAAACGGGCCCCTACGAACTGCTGGCCGGCGCCTCCAGCGAGGATGTGCGGCTGCGTACGACGGTGACCCTCGACGGCGAGGCGTCCGCCCCGCGCCCCGTTCTGAGCCGGGGTCTCGACGCGGCCGACTTCGACGAGCAGAGCAGCGTCGAGATCGTCGACCGCACGAAGACCGCGGGCGACGCGGTGACCCCGGTGGAGGGCAGGACGGGTGAACTGGTCTACCGGGACTGCGACTTCGGGAGGGGCGTCAGCGAGGTGTCCGTGACGGTGGCGGGCGCGGGTGTGGTCGATGTGGCGCTGGACGGGGGTCCGGTGCTCGCGTCCCTGACGCCCCAGACGCCGACGCCGGGGCCGTACGACTACACGACGGTCACCGCCGGGATCCTCGCCGAGGGTGTCCGCGACGTCCACCTCAGGCTGCGCGGCCCGCTGCGGCTCGCGCATGTCGGCTTCTCCGGTTGAGGGTCCGGACGAAGCCGACGCGAAGAAGGGGCCCGGCACCGGAAGGCATCGGTGCCGGGCCTCTTCGGGGAAGCCTATATGAAAATGGTTCCCATTTGCCAGAGGGGCGCCTGGACGGGCTCTAGAGGGCGAGCCCGGTGAGGACCAGCACCCGCTCGTAGGTGTAGTCGTCCATCGCGAACTTCACGCCCTCACGGCCCACACCGGACTGCTTGGCGCCGCCGTACGGCATCTGGTCGGCGCGGTAGGAGGGGACGTCACCGATGACCACGCCACCCACCTCCAGCGCACGATGTGCCCGGAAGGCGACCTGGAGGTCGTGCGTGAACACACCCGCCTGGAGGCCGTACTTGGAGGAGTTGACGGCGGCGAAGGCCTCGGCCTCGCCGTCCACCTTCTGCACGGTCAGGACGGGCCCGAAGACCTCCTCGCAGGAGATCGTCGTGTCGGCGGGTACGTCGGTGAGGACGGTCGGCGCGTAGGAGGCGCCGTCGCGGTCGCCGCCGGTGACGAGGGTCGCCCCGGCCTCGACGGCCTCCTTGACCCACGACTCGACGCGCTTCGCGGCGTCCTCGCTGACCAGCGGGCCGACATCGGTCTTGTCGTCGCTCGGGTCGCCGGTGACCTGGGCCTCGACGGCGGCGACGATACGCGGCAGCAGCCGGTCGTAGACCGATGCGTCCGCGATGACCCGCTGCACGGAGATGCAGGACTGGCCGCCCTGGTAGTTGGAGAAGGTGGCGATGCGGGTGGCGGCCCAGTCGAGGTCGGCGTCGGAGGCGTAGTCACCGAGGACGACGGCCGCGCCGTTGCCGCCCAGCTCCAGGGTGCAGTGCTTGCGCGGCACCGAGTCCATGATCGCGTAGCCGACCTTCTCGGAGCCCGTGAAGGAGATGACCGGCAGGCGCTCGTCCTGGACCAGGGCGGGCATCTTGTCGTTGGCGACCGGGAGGATGCTCCAGGAGCCGGCCGGGAGGTCCGTCTCGGCGAGCAGGTCACCGATGATCAGGCCGGAGAGCGGGGTGGCGGGCGCCGGCTTCAGGATGATCGGCGCGCCGGCCGCGATCGCCGGGGCGACCTTGTGGGCGCACAGGTTGAGCGGGAAGTTGAAGGGCGCGATACCGAGGACGACGCCCTTGGGGAAGCGGCGGGTGAGGGCGAGACGGCCCTGGCCGCCGGCGTCGGTGTCGAGACGCTGGGCCTCGCCGCCGTTGAAGCGGCGGGCCTCCTCGGCGGCGAACCGGAAGACGGAGATGGCGCGGCCCACCTCGCCACGGGCCCACTTGATCGGCTTGCCGTTCTCGGCGGAGATCAGCTGGGCGATCTCCTCGGTGCGCTCGGCGAGCCTGCGGCTGACGTGGTCGAGGGCGACGGCGCGGACGTGGGCGGGGGTGGCCGCGAAGTCCTCGCGGACGGCGTGGGCGGCGGCGACGGCCTCCTCGACCTGGGCGTCGGTGGGCACGCTCACCGTGCCGACGAGGCGGCCGTCCCACGGGGAGGTGACGTCGAAGGTGTCCTCGCCCGTGGCCTGGCGGCCGGCGAGCCAGAAGGCGGTGGTGGAAGTCATGGGGGTTCCGGCCCTTCCCTGTTGGGGGTGCTGTACGTGGCTTCGGGGTCCACGGTAGGGCGGTGGGGGTGGGGGTGTGTTTGGCCGGGGTGTAGTGGTGGGGGCGGGCTGTGCGACGGTTTGGCGGGGTGGTGGGTGCAGCCTGCATTTTTCGCCCCCGCCGCCCCTACCCGTCCCGACCCGGGGGCCGGCCCCCGGACCCCCGCTCCTCAAACGCCGGAGGGGCTGGATTTTGGCGGAGGGGCTGAATTTTCGCCGGCGGGGCTTGATCTTTTCAGCCCGTCCTGCGTTTGAGGACGAGGCCGTTCAGGCCGAAGCGGGGGTCTGGGGGCCGGCCCCCAGGTACGGGACGGGTAGGGGCGGCGGGGGCGAAGAACTCCTCGGTGGCTACTCCGCGGACGTCGCCTTCAGCGCCAGCCACAGCTCCATCCGCACATCCGGATCGTCCAGCGACCGCCCCAGAATCTCCTCCACCCGCCGCATCCGATACCGCAACGTATGCCGGTGAACCCCCAGATCCGCAGCCGCCGCATCCCACTGCCCATGCCGCGACAACCACGCCCGGAGCGAGGCCACCAGATCCCCCCGCCCGGTCGCGTCATGCTCGTACAGCGCCCGCAGCAACCCGTCAGCGAACGCCTTCACCGCATCGTCGGCCAGCAACGGCAGCACGGATCCCGCCGCCAACTGCTCGTGCCCCACGCACACCCGCCCCCGCCGCCGGGCCACCGACAACGCCTGCTCGGCCTGCTTGTACGCCGCCGCGGCCGCGATCGGCCCCACCGGCGCCGACAGCCCGACCACCAGCTCGTCCTCCTCGCCGCCGGCGGCGTCCCGCACCGCCTCCGCCCCGCCCCGCGCGGCCTCGACCGCTGCCGCGTACTCCCCGCACGCGGTGACCGCCGCGCCCCCGTCCGCGGCCAGCACGACCAGCCGCTCCCCCTCGGGCACGACCAGCACCGCCTCCCCCGCCCGCGCGGCCGCCGACTCCATGGTCTCGGCGAGCCCGGCCAGCGGATCGCCGCCCGCGTCGGCGGTGGCGGCCCGCGCGGCCGACTCCGCGATGACCAGCCGGAAGGGGGCGTCCAGCAGCCCCCCGTACAGATGGCCCGCGACCGCCCGCGCATGGTCCGGCTCCCCCGCGAGCAGCATGCGCAGCACCGCCGCACCGATGCGCTGTTCCGCGGCGTGCAGCGACCTCGACCGTTCCGTCGTCAGCGTCAGCAGCGCGATCGCCGAGTGGACGGCGTACCGCTCCGCCGTGCCGGGCGCGGCCGCCGTCCCCACCGCGAGCGCGGCCCGCGGCCGCCTCCCCGTCCCCAGCGAGTGCAGTTCGACGCGGTCCTCGTTGTCCGGCGGGCCGACCACCGAGGACGCGGGCGCGGGCCGCTCCCGCAGCCGCTCCACGTCCGCCGTCAGCCGCGCGGCCCGCCGCCCCGCCCACTCCGGTGCCGTCGCGACGACGGCGCCCGAGGCGTCGTACAGCGCGGCCCATCCGTCGACCTGCGAGGCGAGCGCGGACAGCACCCCCTCGGGCCCGCCCGTCAGCGCCTGCTTGGTCAGTTCCCGCTGGGCGGCGAAGCCCGCGGTCACCGCCCGGTACTGGTCGGCGGCGATCTCCGCGGACACGGCCTTGCTGATGGCGAGGAAGGGCGTGCGCCGCGGCACCTCAAGCAGCGGCAGGCCCTCGCCCCCGGCCGCGTCGACCAGCGCCTTCGGGATCTCCTCGTAGTTGACCCCGACGGCGAAGCCGAGTCCGACGACTCCCGCCCCCACCAGCCGCTTCACATACCGCCGCATGGCCTGCGGATCCTCCGCGTCCAGCTTCAGCGCGGTGATCAGCAGCAGTTCCCCGCCCTCCATGTACGGCACGGGGTCGGCGAGCTCGCTGGCGTGCACCCAACGGACCGGCACGTCGAGGCGGTCCTCGCCCGCGCGCACGGTGAGTTTGAGCGCGGAGTGATGGACGAGCGAGGCGAGTGTCGGGGGCATGAGGCCTTCAGGTCAGGTTTGCGGGGATCGGGCGAACCTTTTGATCTTTTGGCCGCCTGGTATGAACGGCCTGTACCGATTCTGCCTCACTGTACGGTCACCCTGTCCTGTGAAGTCCGGACCTAACCCCTCAGATCCACCAGCAGGGGCGGCGCGTGTTCGCCCTTCACGGTCGTCAGTGACAGCACCGCATGCCCGGGCGGCACCCCGTGCGCGAGCTCGGACGCCGACCACCGCTCCCGTTCGACCTGCCGTACGGTCACGGCCCGTGCGGTGGGCGCCTTGCCGGTGATGACGCGCCGGAGCATGTGGACGGCCTTGCCGGCCGGGGTCTCGGCGATGATCTGCCGGTCGGTGACGTCCCGCGCCTCGGTCCACTCCTTGCCCCAGACCTCGGCGAAGTCCTGTCCGTCCCACGGGGTGAGCCCGGACAGCGCCATCCGGCATCCGGTGGAGCCGAGCAGCGGCCCGCGCAGCGGCCTCGGCACGTCGTCCAGGGTCCGCAGGGTCAGTACGACGCCGGCGTTCCCGGACCGCAGCCGCTGGATCCCGCGCACCGCCTCCGGGGTCACCGCCCCGGTCGCGTCGTCCAGCACCAGGCAGGCGAACAGCGAGCGGTCCTCGCGTACCGCCACGCTCGCGGTGAACTGCGCGAGCACCAGCCGCGCCAGCATCCGGGAGGCGTCCGCGTGCCCGCGCGCGGGCAGGTCGATGCGGACCCGTACCGGGTGGTCGAGGGCCTTGAGGGAGAAGGGCTTCGACTGCCCCGACGGGTCGAAGAACCCGGCAAAGGCGGGCCGGTCCAGCAGCGCCACCCGGTCCGCCAGCACCGCCGCCACATCCCCCGGGTGCCCCAACTGCCGCTCGCGAGCGTCCAGTTCCCGCAGCAGCGACTCCTGCCCGGAACCCTCCAGCGCCCTGCGCAGCTCCTCCAGCGGCCCGGGCGCGCCGTCCAGCAGCTGCCGCAGCTCCGGCACGGAGGGGAAGCGGCCGTGGACCGCCCGGAAGGGGCCGAGGAGCTGGGCGAGCACGGTCGTGGACCGGCGGCTGTCACCGCCCGGGTGCGGATCGGCGAGGTCCCCGACCAGTGCCTCGGCCAGCACGGCGGCGGCCTCGTCCGGGTCGCTCGTCCCGCCGTACAGGTCCAGGTCGTAGACGGATTCCGGGTTTCCGATCTGTACGACGACGTCGTACGCGTCGACCGGTCCGAGCCCCGCGCCCGCCGCGCCGACCACGACGACCGCGGCCCGTCCGGCGAGGGCGTGCAGACAGAGCGACTCGGCGAGCGGCCGCACCACGGTGCCGGTCTTGCCCGAGCCGGCCGGGCCGACGGCGAGCAGGGAGGTGCCGAGCAGCTCGGGGCCGAGACCGAGGCCGGCGCCGCGGTAGGCGTACGGGTTGCGGGGGTCGTCGGCGGTCGTGCCGAGCCGTACCTGCCCGGTGACCAGGTCGTGCCGGGCGATCCGGGCCGGCAGGTCGCGCTCCCCCGAGGGGTGCAGACAGGCGGCGGCGCCGTCCTTGAGCACGGCGCCGGTGAACGCGGCGAGGCTGTGCCGACCGGTCCGCACGCCCTGCCAGGCGCGCACGATCCGGGCGTGGTCGACGTCCCGCATCAGCCCGGCCCGGGCCTCCGTGGCGAGCCGCTCGGCGGCATCGGCGGCTCCGGCGGCGCGGAGCTGGGGCCACTCGGCGGGGTCCTGTTCGGGGGCGGGCGGGCGTTCGGCGCGGGGCGCCGTCCGGTTCCAGGCGGGCGGGCCGTAGCGGCGCCAGATCTCGCCCCAGCGGCCGAGCCTCCCGACACCGATCATGATGACCAGGGCGATCAGCACGTAGTAGGCGTAGACGACCACGACCGAGGCGATGCTGTGCGGCTGCGCCCAGGAGTCCGGGATCATCGCGTAGAGCGGCAGCAGCCACCAGCCGCCGAGGTAGCCGTTCCACAGCAGCGACCAGATCAGCCAGCCGACGAGGAAGGCGATCACGGCGCCGCTGACCAGCTGGCGGGCGGGGATGAGCTCGGGCTCCTCCTGAGGCCGCGGCCGATGCCCGAACCGCCACACGCCCGGCGGTGTCTCGGGGCGCGGCGCCCGCAGCCAGGTCAGGAACGCCGAGCCGTCCGGCCGCGGCGGCACGCCGGGTGCGGCCGTGGGCCTCGGCGGTACCTCCGGCGGACCTGCCGGACGCGGCACAGGATTCGCATGCGTACCCCGTGTGTCCTGCGTCCCGTCGCTGTCCATCACCCTCGCTCCCTGACCAGCCGTTCCGTCCACCGTCAGCGGTCAATCTAACGCCCCGGCACGGGGAGTTCACCGCTTACGCGGCCGGGCCCCGCACCGGCCGCCATGTCCACCGCGGACAAACCCGAACCCCCGACAGCGCCCACATGGAGCATGCCCACCCCCCTCTCCCGGTCCTAACCTGCGAGAAAAGAAGCCAAAAGTCCGCAAGGCCGCACACCCCCAGGAGCCCCTCATGAGTGCACTTCCGCAGGAGCGCCGGATCGTCACCGCCATCCCCGGCCCGAAGTCGCAGGAACTGCAGGCCCGCCGTACCGCTGCGGTCGCGCAGGGCGTGGGCTCCGTGCTGCCTGTGTTCACCGCGCGCGCGGGTGGCGGGATCATCGAGGACGTCGACGGCAACCGGCTGATCGACTTCGGTTCCGGCATCGCGGTGACCTCCGTCGGCGCGTCCGCCGAGGCCGTCGTACGCCGGGCCTCCGCGCAGCTCGCCGACTTCACCCACACCTGTTTCATGGTCACCCCGTACGAGGGCTATGTGGAGGTCGCCGAGGCCCTCGCCGAGCTCACCCCGGGTGACCACGCCAAGAAGTCCGCGCTGTTCAACAGCGGCGCCGAGGCCGTCGAGAACGCCGTCAAGATCGCCCGCGCGTACACCAAGCGCCAGGCCGTCGTCGTCTTCGACCACGGCTACCACGGCCGCACCAACCTGACGATGGCGCTGACGGCGAAGAACATGCCGTACAAGCACGGCTTCGGGCCGTTCGCGCCCGAGGTCTACCGCGTCCCGGTCGCCTACGGCTACCGCTGGCCGACCGGCCCGGAGAACGCCGGCCCCGAGGCCGCCGCGCAGGCCATCGACCAGATCAGCAAGCAGGTCGGCCCGGACAACGTCGCCGCGATCATCATCGAGCCGGTGCTCGGCGAGGGCGGCTTCATCGAGCCCGCCAAGGGCTTCCTGCCCGCGATCCGGAAGTTCGCCGCCGACAACGGCATCGTCTTCGTCGCCGACGAGATCCAGTCCGGGTTCTGCCGCACCGGTCAGTGGTTCGCGTGCGAGGACGAGGGCATCGTCCCGGATCTGATCACCACCGCCAAGGGCATCGCGGGCGGCCTGCCGCTGGCCGCCGTGACCGGCCGCGCCGAGATCATGGACGCCGCGCACGCGGGCGGCCTGGGCGGCACCTACGGCGGCAACCCGGTCGCCTGCGCCGGTGCGCTCGGCTCGATCGAGACGATGAAGGAGCTCGACCTCAACGCGAAGGCGAAGAACATCGAGGCGATCATGAAGGCCCGCCTCGGCGCCATGGCCGACAAGTTCGACATCATCGGTGACGTGCGCGGACGCGGCGCGATGATCGCGATCGAGCTCGTCAAGGACCGGGCGACCAAGGAGCCGAACCCGGAGGCGACCGCCGCGCTGGCCAAGGCCTGCCACCAGGAGGGCCTGCTGGTCCTGACCTGTGGCACCTACGGCAACGTCCTGCGTTTCCTGCCTCCGCTGGTCATCGGCGAGGACCTCCTGAACGAGGGGCTCGACATCATCGAGCAGGCCTTCGCGCGGATCTGAGCCAAGCGGAATCCCCAGCTCACGCACAGGATGCGCGTCCCATGCGCACCACCCGCCCCAGCTCTGGCATCCCTCGCGATTCCGGGGCCGGGGCGGTCGGCGTCAGGCCGTGTGAAGAACGTGTGCGAGGTGGATGGCGGGACGCGATTCCGCCTGTCTTCCGCCCACCGGCTGCCGTAGGTTCTACCCAGATGAGAGATACACCCCGCTCACAGGGGACTGTGGGCGATTTCAGGCCGTGGCCTCCCCAGCTACGACCTGGTCGTGCCCTCGCGCACACACACGGAGCTTCCGGCTCCGGATCTCCTCACCGATCGGACAGTCGCCCGCCCCAAACCCCCCGGGGTGGGCGTCGATCCGATCTGATCGGCCGCCTCGGAACTACCCCCCCTGTTCCGGGGCGGCCGACCTCCTTCCTTCTCCTTCTCGGGCTTCCCGCCCTCCTCTTCGCGCTGATCACCTGGCAGGTCGCCTCGGGCGGCCTGCTGCTGCGCGTGGACCGGCTGGTCAGCGACGCCCTCGTGCACCCGGACCGCTTCTCCGAACTCCTCGCCGACCTGGGCAACATCGGCGTCGCGGTGCCTGTGCTCGCCGTCGTCCTGGTGTACGTGGCCGGGCGGGCCCGGGCGGCCGGGACGTACCGCTGGTGGCTGCCGCCGCTCGCGGCGGCGCTGCTGATGGCGCTGGTCCCGGCCCTGGTCGTGCCCCTCAAGGAGCTGATCGCCCGCCCCGGCACCCCCGTCGAACCCCCTGGGACCGGCTACTACCCGTCCGGCCACACCGCGACGGCCGCCGTCGCCTACGGCTCGGCGACCCTCCTCCTGCTCCCCTGGCTCCGCGCGGTGTACGCCCGCCGTGTGCTGCTCGCCGCCTGCGCCGTCGTCAATCTGGCCGTCGGGTTCGGGCTGATGCGGCGCGGCTATCACTGGCCCCTGGACGTGGTGGCCAGCTGGTGTCTGTGCACGGTGCTGATCGCGTCCCTGTGGATGTTCCTGGTCCGCGTCGGCCGCGCGGGGGCCGACGCGAGCACGGTGAGTCCGAGTAGTCCGTCTTCGTAGGCCGTCTCCACAAGTCATCTGTGCAGACCTTTGGCCATCAGTGGCCCGTCAGCTGTCCTCCTCGCGCGCCAGGCCCGCAGCCGCCTCGTGCATCGCCAGTTCGAGGAGTGCGGGATCCGTGAGGGTGCCCGAGCCGTCGGGCGGGACCAGCCAGCGGACGCCGCCGGTCGAGCGGCCCGGGTACGGCACCACGATCCAGGTGCCGGCCCCTGCCGTACGAATGCCGGTGCCCAGCCAGCGGGCCGCGGTGCCCGGTGGCACGAGGAAGCCCATGCGGGCGTCCCCGAAGTCGACGAGGACCGGACCCGGCCGGTCGAGGAAGCGGGTGAGGACGTCGAGCGTGGCATAGCCGAGCCCGGCCGGAAGGATGAGTACGTCCCACGCCTTGCCCGCGGGCAGCAGCGCGATCCCCAGGGGATTGCGCTCCCACTCCCAGCGGCAGGCCTCGGGATCCGGAGCAACGGACGCCAGCCACTCGACCGCCGTTTTCGCCCCAGCCATGAGGAGACCTCCTGTCTCTCCTGGACGCTGGTCGCGTCACGGGAGAGAGGGAGGTATCCCGGCAGGCATTACGCGGGTTTTCCCTGCCTGTTTAAGTGAGCTGGATCACAATCGCCGCGGATCGGGTGCCGCTCAGCTGTCGAACCCGAGCCCGAGCCGGTCCATCGTGCGCAACCAGAGGTTGCGGCGGCCGCCGTGTGCGTCCGCGCGGGCCAGGGACCACTTGGTGAGTGCGATGCCGGTCCAGGCGAAGGGCTCGGGCGGGAAGGGCAGCGGCTTCCTGCGGACCATCTCCAGCGAGGTCCGCTCCGTGCTCTCCCCCGCCAGCAGGTCCAGCATCACCTCGGCGCCGAAGCGGGTGGCTCCCACACCGAGGCCCGTGTAGCCGGCCGCGTAGGCGACGTTGCCGTGGTGCGCGGTGCCGAAGAACGCCGAGAAACGCGAGCAGGTGTCGATGGCGCCGCCCCACGCGTGCGTGAAGCGGACACCCTCCAGCTGCGGGAAGCAGGTGAAGAAGTGCCCGGCCAGCTTGGCGTACGTCTCCGGACGGTCGTCGTACTCGCGGCGCACCCGGCCGCCGTAGTGGTGGACCGCGTCGTAACCGCCCCACAGGATGCGGTTGTCGGCGGACAGCCGGAAGTAGTGGAACTGGTTGGCGCTGTCCCCGAGGCCCTGGCGGTTCTTCCAGCCGATCGACGTCAGCTGCTCCTCGCTGAGCGGCTCGGTCATCAGCGCGTAGTCGTAGACCGGGACGGTGTAGGCCCGTACGCGCTTGATCAGGTTCGGGAAGATGTTGGTGCCGAGGGCGACCTTGCGGGCGCGGACGGAGCCGTAGGGGGTGCGTACGGCCATGCCCGCGCCGTACGGCTTCAGGGTGAGGGCGGGGGTGTGCTCGTAGATGCGGACGCCGAGGGCGAGGCAGGCGCGCTTGAGGCCCCAGGCCAGCTTCGCCGGGTGGAGCATGGCGACGCCTCGACGGTCCCAGAGGCCTGCCTGGAACGTCGGGGAGTCGACTTGTTCCCGTACCGCTTCCGCGTCCAGGAACTCGACGCCCTCGGCGAGGCCCTGGCGCTCCATCTCCTCGTACCAGTCGCGCAGTTCCCACGCCTGGTAGGTCTCGGTGGCGACGTCGATCTCGCCGGTGCGCTCGAAGTCGCAGTCGAGGGAGTGGCGGGCGACCGCCTTCTCGATCTCGTCGAGGTTGCGGGCGCCCAGCTCCTGGAGCTTGTGGATCTCGTCCGGCCAGCGGGTCAGGCCGTTGGGCAGGCCGTGGGTGAGGGAGGCGGCGCAGAAGCCGCCGTTGCGGCCCGAGGCGGCCCAGCCCGCCTCGCGGCCTTCCAGCAGGACGACATCCCGTGCGGGGTCGCGCTCCTTGGCGATGAGCGCGGTCCACAGTCCGCTGTAGCCACCGCCGACGACCAGCAGATCGCAGGTCTCGGCGCCGGTGAGGGCGGGCTCGGGGTGGGGCTTGCCGGGGTCTTCGAGCCAGTACGGGACCGGCTGTGCGTCGGAGAGAGATTTCGTCCAGCGGTTCATGGCGCTTGGGGCCATGATTTCAACTCCCTACAGGGTTTCTGCGCTTACGCCTTTTGCTTGTTGCGGCGATTTCCGATGAGCATCGAGGAAAGGACCAACAATACGGCGACGAGGAACATCGTCGTACCGATGACATTGATCTGAACGGGCGTGCCGCGCTGTGCCGAGCCCCAGACGAACATGGGGAAGGTGACGGTCGAGCCCGCGTTGAAATTGGTGATGATGAAATCGTCGAAGGACAGCGCGAAGGACAGCAGCGCACCGGCGGCGATGCCGGGGGCCGCGATGGGCAGGGTGACGCGCAGGAAGGTCTGCGCCGGTCCGGCGTAGAGGTCCTGTGCGGCCTGCTCCAGGCGCGGGTCCATGGACATCACGCGCGCCTTCACGGCGACGACGACGAAGCTGAGGCAGAACATGATGTGGGCGATGAGGATCGTCCAGAAGCCCAGCTGGGCACCCAGGTTGAGGAACAGGGTGAGCAGCGAGGCCGCCATGACGACCTCGGGCATCGCCATCGGCAGGAAGATCAGCGAGTTCACCGCGGACCGCGCGCGGAAGCGGTAGCGGACCAGCGCGAAGGCGATCATCGTGCCGAGGACGGTGGCGCCGATCGTCGCCCAGAGGGCGATCTGGAGGCTGATCGACAGCGAGCCGCACATGTCGGCGACACCGCACGGATCCTTCCAGGCGTCCGTGGAGAACTGCTGCCACTGGTAGTTGAAGCGCCCCTTCGGTTTGTTGAAGGAGAACACCGTGACAATGACGTTCGGAAGCAGAAGATATCCGAGTGTCAGCAGTCCCGCGATGACGACGAGATGGCGCTTGAGCCAGTTGAGGACGGACATTTAAACCAGATCCTCCGTCCCGGACTTGCGAATGTAGAGGGTGACCATGAGGAGAATCCCGGCCATGAGGATGAAGGAGAGGGCCGCCGCCGTCGGATAGTCCAGAATGCGCAGGAACTGGGTCTGGATGACGTTTCCGATCATGCGGGTGTCGGTCGAGCCGAGCAGTTCGGCGTTGACGTAGTCGCCGGCCGCCGGGATGAAGGTCAGCAGCGTGCCGGAGACCACGCCGGGCATCGACAGCGGGAAGGTGACCTTGCGGAAGGTGGTCCAGGGCTTGGCGTACAGGTCGCCGGCGGCCTCGTGCAGCCGCCCGTCGATGCGCTCCAGCGAGGTGTAGAGCGGCAGGATCATGAACGGCAGGAAGTTGTACGTCAGTCCGCAGACCACCGCGAGCGGGGTGGCGAGGACGCGGTCGCCGGAGGTCCAGCCGAGCCAGTTGGTGACGTCCAGGACGTGCAGCGTGTGGAGGGTGCTCACCACCGGGCCGCTGTCCGCGAGGATCGTCTTCCAGGCGAGGGTGCGGATCAGGAAGCTGGTGAAGAAGGGCGCGATCACCAGCACCATGATCAGGTTCCGCCAGCGGCCCGCGCGGAAGGCGATCAGATACGCCAGCGGGTAGCCCAGCAGCAGACACAGCACCGTGGCCGCGGCCGCGTACAGCACCGAGCGCAGGAACTGCGGCCAGTACTCGGACAGCGCGTCCCAGTAGGTGGCGAAGTGCCAGGTGACCTTGTAGCCCTCCTCCAGGGAGCCCGTCTGCACGGACGTGGAGGCCTGGTAGATCATCGGCAGCGCGAAGAAGACGATCAGCCAGAGGATGCCGGGCAGCAGAAGCCAGTACGGCACCAGGCGGCCCCGTTTGCGCGGGGGCTTCTTCTCGGGGGCGGTCGAGGAGAGAGGCGGCGGCGCCTCGGTGAGGGTCGTCATCAGGCCGTCGCCTCTTCCTCGATGCCGGCGTCGATGTCCTGGGCCGCGTCGAGGCCGAAGGTGTGGGCCGGGTTCCAGTGCAGGACGACCTCGGCGCCGGGCACCAGCCGGGCGTCGCGGTCGATGTTCTGGGCGTAGACCTCGAACTCGGGGCAGACGGGGCTGTCGATGACGTACTGAGTGGAGACGCCGATGAACGAGGAGTCGGCGATCCTGCCGGTGATCCGGTTGCGGCCCTCGGCGATCTCGCCCGCGTCGTCGGCGTGGGTGAGGGAGATCTTCTCGGGGCGGACGCCGACCAGGACCTTGCCGCCGGTCGTCGTGGGTGCGGAACATCGCGCCTCGGGCAGGACCAGCTTGCCGCCGCCCGCCTTGAGGACGATGTCGTCGCCGTTCTTGGTGTCGACCTCGGCCTCGATGAGGTTGGAGGTGCCGAGGAAGTTGGCGACGAAGGTGGTGTTCGGGTTCTCGTAGAGGTCGGTGGGCGAGCCGAGCTGCTCGACGCGGCCCGCGTTCATCACGGCGACCGTGTCGGCCATGGTCATGGCCTCCTCCTGGTCGTGCGTGACATGGATGAAGGTGATGCCGACCTCGGTCTGGATGCGCTTGAGCTCCAGCTGCATCTGGCGGCGCAGCTTGAGGTCGAGGGCGCCGAGGGGCTCGTCGAGCAGGAGCACCTTGGGGTGGTTGATCAGGGCGCGGGCCACGGCCACGCGCTGCTGCTGGCCGCCGGAGAGCTGGTGCGGCTTCTTGCGCGCCTGCTCGCCGAGCTGGACCAGCTCCAGCATGTCCTCGACCTGCTTCTTCACGCTCTTGATGCCGCGGCGGCGCAGACCGAAGGCGACGTTCTCGAAGATGTCGAGGTGCGGGAAGAGGGCGTAGGACTGGAAGACCGTGTTCACCGGCCGCTTGTACGGCGGCAGATGCGTGACCTCCTGGTCGCCCAGGTGGACGGTGCCGCCGGAGGGCTCCTCCAGGCCGGCGATCATGCGCAGGGTGGTGGTCTTGCCGCAGCCGGAGGCGCCGAGCAGGGCGAAGAAGGAGCCCTGCGGCACGGTCAGGTCGAGCGGGTGTACGGCGGTGAAGGAGCCGTAGGTCTTGCTGATGCCCGAGAGGCGGACGTCGCCGCTGTGGTCTGTCGTCATCTTCGTCACGCCCCTGTGAGCTTCGCGAACTTCTGCTGGTAGGCCGTCTCTTCCTTCGAGCTCAACGAGCGGAAGGCGTGGGACTTCGCCTGCATGGCCTGGTCGGGGAGGATCAGCGGGTTGCTCGCCGCCGACTTGTCGATCTTGGCAAGGTACGGTTTCACGTCCGCGACCGGGCTCACGTAGTTGATGTACGCGGCGAGTTCGGCGGCCGGCTCCGGCTCGTAGTAGTAGTCGATGAGCCGCTCGGCGTTGGTCTTGTGGCGTGCCCTGTTGGGGATCAGCAGGTTGTCGGTCGACGTCATGTAGCCGCTGTCGGGGATGACGTAGCCGACGTCCGGGTTGTCCGCCTGCAGCTGGACGACGTCGCCGCCCCAGGCGACACAGGCGGCGAAGTCGCCCTTGGTGAGGTCGGACGTGTAGTCGTTGCCCGTGAAGCGGCGGATCTGGCCCTTGTCGACGGCTTTCTGGAGGCGGGCGATCACCGCGTCGTAGTCGTCGTCGGTGAACTTCGCCGGGTCCTTGCCCATGTCGAGCATCGTCATGCCGACGCTGTCGCGCATCTCGGTCAGGAAGCCGACCCGGCCCTTCAGCTTGGGGTTGTCGAGCAGGTCGGAGATCGACTTCACCTCGACGCCGTCGAGCGCCTTCTTGTTGTACGCGATGACGGTCGAGATGCCCTGCCACACGTACGAGTAGGCGCGCCCCGGGTCCCAGTCGGGGCTGCGGAACTGCTCCGAGAGGTTTGCGTAGGCGTGCGGCAGGTTGGACGCGTCCAGTTTCTGGACGTAGCCGAGGCGGATCATGCGGGCGGCCAGCCAGTCGGTGAGCACGATGAGGTCGCGCCCGGTGTCCTGGCCCGCGGCGAGCTGCGGCTGGATCTTGCCGAAGAACTCGTCGTTGTCGTTGATGTCCTCGGTGTACTTGACCGTGATGCCGGTCCGTTTGCGGAACGCGTCCAGCGTCGGGTGGTGCTTGCCGCTGTCGTCCACGTCCATGTACTCGGTCCAGTTGGAGAAGTTGATCACCTTCTCCTTCGCCGAGTGGTCGTCGGCGGACACGCCGCCCTGTGTCTTGCCCGCGGCGGGAATCCCGCAGCCGCTCAGCGCCGCGAGGCCGCCGACGGTGAGTGCGCCGCCCGCGGAGGCGCGCATCAGGGACCGCCGGGTCATCGCCGCCCGGCCGTTGCTCAGACTGCGCCGTATCGCGGCCGCCACGGCCGGGGTCGGGCGGTCGGGCTCGTACTGCTCCATGCGCGTGGTGCCCTTTCGGGAGTGTGGCCGCCGGTCGTGCGGCCGGTTCGGCTAGCGGTCCCCGAAGACGGTGCGGTGCCAGTCCTTCCTGGCCACCGCCGTGTTGTCGAACATGACGTGCTTGATCTGCGTGTACTCCTCGAACGAATACGCGGACATGTCCTTGCCGAAGCCGGATGCCTTGTATCCGCCGTGCGGCATCTCGCTGATGATCGGGATGTGGTCGTTGATCCACACACACCCCGCCTTGATCTCGCGAGTGGCGCGGTTCGCCCGGTAGACGTCGCGGCTCCAGGCGGAGGCGGCGAGGCCGTACGGGGTGTCGTTGGCGAGCCTGATTCCATCGTCATCGCTGTCGAAGGGCAGGACCACCAGAACCGGTCCGAAGATCTCCGACTGGACGATCTCGCTGTCCTGGGCGGCGTCCGCCACCAGGGTGGGCCGGTAGTAGGCGCCGTGCTCGAGCTCGCCCTTGGGAGCCTCGCCGCCGGTCACCACGCGCGCGTAGGAGCGCGCCCGGTCGACGAAACCGGCGACGCGGTCGCGCTGGACGTGCGAGATCAGCGGGCCGAGGTCGGTGCCGGCGGCGAAGGGATCGCCGAGCCGGACGGCCTCCATCAGGGCGGCGGTCCGCTCGACGAACGCCTCGTAGAGCGGGCGCTGCACGTACGCGCGCGTGGCGGCCGTGCAGTCCTGCCCGGTGTTGATGAGCGCGCCCGCGACCGCGCCGTGGACGGCGGCCTCCAGATCAGCGTCGTCGAACACGACGAAGGGAGCCTTTCCGCCGAGCTCCAGGTGGAGGCGCTTGACGGTGGCGGTGGCGATCTCGGCCACCCGCTTGCCGACGGCGGTGGAGCCGGTGAAGGAGGTCATGGCCACGTCGGGATGGCCGACGAGACGCTCACCGGCCTCCTTGCCGGTACCGGTGACGATGTTGATGACACCGTCCGGGATTCCGGCATCGGTGGCGGCCTGCGCGAACAGCAGTGAGGTGAGCGGGGTGAGCTCGGCGGGCTTCAGCACGATCGTGTTGCCCGCGGCGATCGCCGGGAGGATCTTCCACGCGGCCATCTGGAGGGGGTAGTTCCAGGGCGCGATGGACCCGATGACCCCGATGGGCTCCCGTCGCACGTACGACGTGTGATCCCCGGAGTACTCGCCGGCCGACTGCCCCTGCAGATGCCGGGCGGCGCCCGCGAAGAAGGCGGTGTTGTCGATGGTGCCCGGGACGTCGAACTCGCGGGTCAGCTTCAGCGGCTTGCCGCACTGCAGGCTCTCCGCGCGGGCGAATTCCTCGGCGCGGTCGGCGAGTACGGCGGCGAAGCGGTGCAGCGCGTCGGAGCGCTCGCCGGGGGTGGCGGCGGCCCAGCCGGGGAAGGCCTCGCGCGCGGCGGCCACGGCCGCGTCGACGTCGTCGGGGCCGGCCAGTTCGTAGGTGTACACCTCCTCGCCCGTCGCCGGGTCGACGACCGCGTGCGTACGGCCGGAGGTGCCCTTCGTCAGGCGGCCCGCGACGAACTGCGCGCCGTCCGCGAGGCGGTCCTGTGCGGGGAATCGTTCCGGGGTGGCGGTGCCCGGGTTCTGCATGTCGCTCTCCTCCGCCGTCGCCCCGCGGATCCGGGGGGCGGGTGGCGTAGCTCCAGCTCGATTTGAGTGCCGATCCTGACAGAGCTATGGCACTCCTACAAGGGATTCCGTTGTTGCCTTTCGGTTACGCGACGGAATCTGTCGACCAGGTGTCGAGTGAGCCCGGAAAAGGGGGGACGGAGTGTCAGTGGTGGCTGCGAGACTCGCATGCATGGAAAGGATCACGGGGCGGATCGACTCGCGGGAAGCACTGGTCAAGGCGGTCCGCGAGGGCGAGAAGGTGAAGTACCTGCATTTCTGGGGGCACCGCGCGCGGGCTGACGGCAGGGTGGGGCAGAGCTGTCTGAGTCAGTGGTGGCCGTCGCCGTTCACGGTCGACGGGGTCACGTATGGGACGGCGGAGCACTGGATGATGGCCGCCAAGGCACGGCTGTTCTCCGACGCGGAGGCCGAGCGCCGGATTCTCGCGGCCGGGCACCCCTCGCAGGCCAAGAAGGCGGGGCGGCTCGTGCGCGGCTTCGACGAGGAGATATGGGAGCGCGAGCGCTTCGGGATCGTGGTGGACGGCAGCGTCCACAAGTTCGCCGCCCACGCGGATCTGCGGGAGTTCCTGGTGAACACCGGGGACCGGGTGCTCGTCGAGGCGAGCCCCGTGGACCGGGTGTGGGGCATCGGCCTTGCGGCGGACGACGAGGCCGCGGCCGATCCGGAGCGGTGGCGCGGGCCGAATCTATTGGGGTTCGCGCTGATGGCGGCGCGGGAGCGGTTGCGGGAGTAGTGAGCGGCCCGCCCGCGCGGCGCGGGTCGCGCGGCCGGCGTCAGCCGCCGGCCACCAGCGGTGCCGCCACCCTGGGGGCGGAGTTGTAGGAGGGGCCGTCGTCGACGTTGTCGTTGTTCCTCTCGTCGTGCACGGTTGCCACGATCGCGAAGACCAGCAGGGCGATCGTGGCGATGCCGAGGACGATGCCGACGATGCCCGTGATGAAGCCCGCCTGGGCCTGACCGCGGTTGTTGGCCTCGCCACGGTCCGCCCGCTGCTTCCCCTTGATACCGAAGACCACCGCGAGGACACCGAGGACGACGGAGACGATGCCGTAGATGCAGAACATGCAGCAGGACAGGATGCCCAGCACCAGCGCCGCGGTGCCCATGCCGTTCTGCGGGTACGGCTGCATACCGGGCCAGCCGTAGCCCTGCGGGTAGGCGGGGTAGCCGTATCCGCCGGGTGCCGCCGGGCCCTGCGGGCCGACGCCGGGGCCGGGGCCGGTGGGCGCTATCGGCGGGGGCGGTACGGCGGACTCGGACCAGCCGCCGGGGGCGGGGGGCGCGCCGGGCGGGGCGTAGCCGGGGGCGCCGAATGCGGGCGGGGCGAAGCCGTCGGACGGCACGGACGTCACCGTGGCCTGGTCATGTACCTGAGGCGGCTGCACCGGGGGCTGCTCGGGTGCGGGCTGCTGCCCGCCCTTCTCCAGCGACGTCTTGCGCTCCGGCGGCGCCCACGGGTCGTGTTCCGCTCCTGCGCCCCCGCGCGGCTGTGTCTGGTCCCCCACGTCCCCGTCCCCCTCGTTCGATCGTCACGCCATCGTAAAGCCTTGTCCCGGCGGCTTTGCCGCCCGGCCTACGATGATCCCGACCCACCGATCAGCCGATCACCCGCGCCCCGCCCGGCCGAGCCGCCCCGGGGCGCCGTTCCGGGGAGGAACCCTTGACCCAGCACCTGGGCGCTTTCGCCGCCGCTCCGCGCGACCTGCACGCCTTCATCGCCGGACTGCCCAAGGCCGAACTGCATGTGCACCACGTCGGCTCCGCCTCCCCCCGGATCGTCTCGGAGCTCGCCGCCCGGCACCCCGACTCCAAGGTGCCCACCGACCCCGAGGCCCTGGTCGACTACTTCACCTTCACGGACTTCGCCCACTTCATCGAGGTCTATCTCTCCGTCGTGGACCTCATCCGCACCCCGGAGGACGTACGGCTGCTGACGTACGAGGTGGCCCGGGATCTGGCCCGGCAGCAGGTGCGCTACGCGGAGCTGACCGTCACCCCGTGGTCCTCGACCCGCCGCAACATCGACGAGCGCGCCTTCATGGACGCCATCGAGGACGCCCGCAAGGCGGCGGAGGCCGAGTTCGGGACGGTGCTGCGCTGGTGCTTCGACATCCCCGGCGAGGCCGGTCTCGAGGCCGCCGAGGAGACGACGCGGCTCGCCACCGACGACCGGCTGCGGCCGGAGGGCCTGGTGTCGTTCGGGCTCGGCGGGCCCGAGATCGGGGTGGAGCGGCCGCAGTTCAAGCCGTATTTCGACCGGGCGATCGCCGCCGGGCTGCGCTCCGTGCCGCACGCCGGCGAGACCACCGGCCCGCAGACGGTGTGGGACGCGCTCACCCATCTGCGGGCCGAGCGCATCGGGCACGGCACGAACTCCTTCCAGGACCCGAAGCTCCTCGCCCACCTCGCCGAGCACCGGATCCCGCTGGAGGTCTGCCCGACCTCCAACATCGCCACGCGCGCGGTCCGCAGCCTCGACGAGCACCCGATCAAGGAGTTCGTGAAGGCCGGGATCGTCGTCACGATCAACTCCGACGATCCGCCGATGTTCGGCACCGACCTCAACAACGAGTACGCCGTCGCCGCGCGCCTGCTCAACCTCGACGCGGAGGACATCGCCGCGCTCGCCAAGAGCGCCGTCGACGCCTCCTTCCTCGACGAGCCCGGCAAGGCCGGGATCCGGGACGAGATCGACTCCTACACCTCGGCCTGGCTCGCCCCCTGACGCCCTCCAGCAGGCGGACCTCCACAATGGGGCCATGCAGAACGTGACCGCCGTGGCCCATCGCGGCGACCCCTACCGCGTCCGCGAGAACACGATCGACTCACTGCGTTCCGCGCTGCGACAGGGCGCGGACGCGGTCGAGATCGACGTGCGGCTGACCAAGGACGGCGTCCCCGTGCTGCTGCACGACGAGACGCTGAAACGGATGTGGAAGCACGAGCGGCCGCTGCGCTCGCTGTCCGCGGCCGAGCTGCGCGGTCTCACCGACGGCGGGGTGCCGACGCTCGCTCAGGCGCTGGCCGCCACCGACGGCACCCGGCTGATGCTGGACCTCCCGGGGCTGCGGGACGAGCGGGCGGCGCGCCGCATCGTGGACGCCGTACGGGAGGCGGGGGCGGCCGACCGCGTCTACTACACCGCCGACGCCACCGCGATGCTCGCCGTCCGCGCCGCCGACACGTCCGCCGAGATCGCCCTGACCTGCACGAGCGTGGCGCCGCCGCGCCCCGCGCTGCTCGCGGCGGTGAAGCCGCGCTGGCTCAACTACCGCTTCTCCCTGGTGGACCGCGACCTGGCCGCCCGTGTCCACCACGAGGGGTATCTGCTGTCCGTCTGGACCCCGGACACCCGCCGCTCCATGCGCCGCCTCATCGGCTTCGGCGTCGACTCGGTCACGACCAACCGTGTGGACGTCCTCCGTGCCCTCCGGGACGGCGGCCGACCGGCTACACCCGTGAGTGCTGGGGTACCGTCGCCGGATCGGACGGGGTCGCACGGGTGACGTACTGCGGGACGGGGGTGTCGTCCTTGCCGGTGTCACGGACCAGGCCGTAGCGGATCGCGTCCCGGCCCGGGCCGGTCGTGACGTCGTTCTCCGCCGCGTCCCAGGTGGTCGGGGAGACGAACAGGTTGTAGTCGGCGCCGCGTTCGTTCACGGTGAGGGTGACGCGACCGTCGACGTAGAAGTACTCGTTCTGCCACATCTGCTGGGTGCCGGGCGGCAGGACGTCGAAGCCGGTCGCCCTGCTGCCCATGCCGGTGGCCGTGGGGTCGGTGCTGCTGACGCGGTCGTCCATACGGCGGCCGCCGCCCGAGGCCACATGGAAGAGCCTGCCCTTCAGGCCGGTCCAGGTCGGCGGGACCAGGTTGCCGGGCCGGTACTGCGGTTCGAGCTGCCAGCGGACCAGGACATAGCCCTGGCCGGTGAGCGTCACGCCGTCGCCGCGGTGGGTCATCATGGCGTGCGCGCCGCCGGTGCTGGTGATGCCGGACGCGGGCCGGTGCGGCAGGGCGGCGGGCCGGGTGCCCGGGGCGGGCGCCTTGTCGACGGCGTCGACGACGCTGCCGTAGAGCTCGGCCTTCTGCTTCGTCACCGAAGGCGAGGGGGACGGGGACTGCGACCGGGAGGGCGTGGGCGAGGGCGTGGGTGAGGCCGACGCGGGCGGCGGGCGGTGGGTGCTCGACGCCGTGGGCGTGCTGGACGCGCGCGAGGGTGGGGTCTGCGGGATCTGTGTGACGACATAGGCGCCGCCCGCGACGATGGTCGCGCTCGCCGTGACGGCGACGGCGGGCTTGGTCAGGACGCCGAGCACTTTGGCGGACCAGCCGACGGAGGTGGTGGCCACGGCGGTCTTGCCGCCGAAGGCCAGCGAGAGCGTGAATCCGACCGGGACCGGTACGAGCGCGATCCCGGCCAGGAGCCGCTCCGCCGGTACGACGGACTCGTGAGGGTCGCCGCAGTAGGCGCAGCCCCTGATGTGCCGGGCCAGCCGCTTGCGCCAGACCGAGTCGGGCCGCCCGTCCCAGCGCCCGGTGAGCTCCCGCAGCTGCGGGCACGCCCCGTCCAGGGCGCGCACGATCCCGCGGGAGGTCTCCAGGCGCTCCTTCATCCGCTGGACGCGGACGGCGGCGTGCTGCCGGCTGATGCCGACGGCCGCGGCCAGCTCGCGCCGGGTCAGCTCCCCGGCGACCTCCAGCCACCACAGCGACAGCAGCTGCCGGTCCTCGTCGTCCAGCCAGCGCACCGCCTCCGCGACCTCGCGCCGCTGCCCCTCCAACTGGAGCCGCAGCACGGTGAGTTCGGCGAAGTCGGCGGCCTCCCGGGCGGCGCTCTCATCCAGCTTCTGAGGCGACCTGCGGCGCGCCCGGTCCCGTATCTGCCGCATGGCGATCGCCATCAGCCAGGACCGGAAGCTGTCCGGGTCGCGGAGCGAACCGAGGTTGTCGACGGCGCGCAGCATGGTCTCCTGGACGACGTCGTCGACGTCGGCATGACCGTTCAGAGCCCGCCCGACGACGTTGTAGACCAGCGGAAGCCAGCCCGCGACGAGCTCGTCCAATGCCTGCCGGTCACCGGCCTGTGCTGCCGCGATGGTGGAGCGCCACTGCCGCCCGGGCCCCTCTTCCACGTACGTCCTCTCCACCGTCACTCGCCGCTCACAGGCACCTTCTCAGCCATACCCGTGGTGTTGGCTATGTCGCAGATCACAGGCATGGGGGCTCCTGTACGTGGGGGAAGTGGGGGACGGAATGGGAGACGAGGTGAAGGCGCTCCCGATAACAGTTTTTCGCGGAGGAAGACCCGCCTCGCCCGCGGCGGGAGGGCAGGACGCCGCGGGCGAGGTTTCCGGCGGGATCAGGTTCCCCCCGGTGCAATGGTCCGAAATGCGCTGATTTCGTTACAACTGGGCGATTACGGGCCATTTGATGGTCACGCTATGCCTGTTGATCACGGCCCTGGTCGGAAGACCGGTGGTGCACAGGTCAAGTGAGGCGCTGTTCCAGAGGATCCGGCTGCCCCAGCACGCCGGGACGGGAGGGCCGCCTGCGGCTGCGACGCTGCCGTCACAGGGGCCGATACCTACCGGGTCTACCGCCGGGCTGACAGCGACGACGGCATACCGCTACGAGGTCTCGACCGTGTCCGCCGGGGTCGAGTCGCCGCGCTCGGCCCCGGTCGACGTGGTCACCCAGCGGCAGGACCCCCCATCGGGACCGTCGGCGCCGACGAACCTCAAAGCGAGAAGAGTACGGACCCGTGCTTCGTACCCGGACCTTCGTCCCGGCGAACGGCAACAAGGAGTACGACGGCGACGGCGCGGCAGCGCGGAACCTCTGGGCGCCGAACAACCAGCGCTGGTACAGCTATGAGTGGGGCGACCTCCACGTCCTCGTGGTCGACAGCGAGCAGCCCTTGACCGCCGGCTCCCCGCAACGCGCGTTCACCTGCTGACCCACCCGGATCGCCTGCGCTGCCACTTGGCGGCGCAGGCGATCGCCATCAGCCAGGACCGGAAGCTGTCCGGGTCGCGGAGCGAACCGAGG
>NZ_JBSFHW010000025.1:0-135369 GCF_053597275.1 Streptomyces sp. NPDC001492
ACACCCCCCAACACACCACACACACCCCCCCCACCACCAAAAACACAGAACCCCCCACCACCACCCAGCCCCCCGCCAGCCCGCACCACTACACCACCCCACCCGAAGACCAGAAAAACAAAACAACCCCACCAAGACCCCCCACAACACCCCCCACACAAGCCGCCACAGCCCGAGCCCCCTGGCTGGTCAACCCGCACACACAGACAGACACAGCCACCACACCCCAGCACTCGCACCGAACGTCCACCCGACAAACAACCGCAGCAACCACCGACCCCGCACACCTTCCCGGCCCCCCGCGTGACCACCAGCACCACCACCACTGGACCATGGAGCGGACAACGGCCCGGCCGTTCGGGCGCCGCCGTCCACACCACCGTTATGAGCACCGGGCCGGTCACTTCCTCACCTTCGCGGGCATCGCCGCCCCCCCCATCTGCACCGAACGTCTGGTCCGGTGACACCGTCGGCTCGCTGGCCGACCGCGAAAAACCGCTTGCCCGTACCCGGCCGGGTACGGAACAGCCGGGAGACGTGCATCTGTGAGATGCCGACCTCGTGCGCGATCTGCGACTGGCTCATGTGGCCGAAGAAGCGCAGCAGCAGAATCCGCTTCTCCCGCCAAGGCAAGTCCTCCAAGAGCAGCCTGAGCGACCGAACCTCTCCCAAATCACCTATACGGCCCGCGAAGTTGAGGGCGGCTGGATACGTTGTTTCCGGCATCGCACCACTGCGTGGGGGGACAGCAGCCATGACCGGAATCGAGATCGCAGCCGGGTACGTCTTCGCCTGGGCCGTACGAAAGGTGCGCAGGGCTGCGCCGCGGGCGGACGCCGAGGTCGACCGCGCGGTCGACACCGCGATGGATCGCTTCCACGACCTGGTCGGCAGGATGCTGGGAGCCGATCCCGCGCTTGATGAGGCCGTCGAGGAGGCCCGTAGCGGAGCTGCGGAACTGAGCGACCTCACCCACCAGCGCCTCGTGTTGTCGCTCATGGCGGCGATCAAGCGCGCGCCGACCTTCGAGAACGAGCTTGCCCAAGCGGTCGCCGCGCTCCAGGAAGCCGGTGCGGGCGCACCGAGCCGGGCGGTGACGGCCAAGGGGGTGCGCTCGGTCGCCGTGGGAGGCAGCGCCGGCCTGGTCGTCACCGGGGACCGCGTCAGCCTGCCGGGCGCCGTGCCGGACGTTCCGACCGGGGACAGCCGCCCCGCGGTCCAGCATTCCGACGTGCAGGCCAGCGGCGAGCGGGCTGTCGCCGTCGCAGACGATGCCGCGCAGATCATCACGGGAGACGGTGCCGATTCGTGACCGGGCAGGAACCCCTCGCGGGCGTGCCGGAATCGACCAAGGAAGTGCAGGCTGAAGGGGATCGGGCGATCGCCGTCGGTACGAGCGCTCGAAATGTCATATCCGGTGACGACAACACGATCGTTGAGACTCTGATCGTCACCCAGCACCCCCCACCCGCTCCCCCGCCGTCGGAGGAGGAGATCGGCGCGGCGGTCGCCCGCTACGCCGGGCGGGTCGCCCAGCGATACGGCCGTCTCGATCTGGAAGTGCTCACTCCGTTGTCGGAGGAGCATCCGACGGTGGGACTGCGCGACGTGTTCGTGGCTCCGACGGTCCGCGCCGACCCGCCGTCCGTGGAACTGCCGCGGGAACTGCTGAGACGGCTTGCCGAGTCCGGGGGAGGCGACGACGGGCCCGCGCTGCCGCTCGGGGTCGACGAAAGCGCGATCGCCCGGATCCAAGACTCGTACCTGCGGCGCCCCGCGCTGGAGGTACTGAAGGTCTTGGCCGCACCGGCAAGCCGCCTCCTGGTGCTGCTCGGCGACCCCGGGGCCGGGAAGTCGACGCTCGTGCGGTACCTCGCACTCGCGTTGACCCAGGGCCGGGAAGAGGGGCCGCTCGATGGGCTGGCGGACCACGTACCGCTCCTGGTGGAGCTGCGCCAGTATGCCGAGGAGCGATGGCAGTGCAGCTCCTTCGAGGACTTCCTGGCCCATCTATACGACGACTTTGCCCTCTCCGTACCACCCGCTGTGGCGAACGAACTGCTCCTGAACGGGCGGGCGTTGGTGGTCTTCGACGGGCTCGACGAGCTCTTCGACCGCAAGGTGCGCGACGACGCCGTGCAACGTATCGCCGCCTTCGCCACGCGCTGGCCGATGGCTCGCATCGTGGTGACCTCTCGCACCATCGGCTACCGCCGCGTCCCCTTGGAGACGGCTGGCTTCGCCCATTTCATGCTCCAGGACCTGGACGAGGACCGGATCGGCGAGTTCATCCGCTGCTGGTATCGGGTCGCGTGTCCTGGCAACCCCAAGCAGGCCGAAGAGTTGGTGGAGCGGATCGACTCGGCCCTCCGGGCCTCGGGGCCACTGCGCGAGATGGCGGGCAACCCGCTCCTGCTGACCGTGCTGGCCATCGTGGGCCGACGGCAGCAACTTCCCAGCAAGCGGCACCGGTTATACGAACACGCGGTCACCGTTCTGGTCTCGGAGTGGGACCGTACGGCCAAGCAACTCAACATGCCCCTGCCCGCCACGGTCTCCGAGGTACCGGATCTACTCGGACCGGACGAACGTCTTGAGCTGCTAAGGCTGCTGGCACGCACCATGCAGGAGGGGCAGGAAGGCATCGCGGGCAATCACATCGCCCGCGACTCCCTCATCGCGGTATTCCGCGACTACTTGCGATCGCCGCAGTTCGAACTTTCCGCCGTACACGCCGGGACGGTGGCCCGTGCCATGGTCTCCCAACTCCACGAGCGCAACTTCATCCTCAGTCACTATGGGGGCGAGGTATACGGGTTCGTTCACCGTGTCTTCCTGGAGTACCTGGCCGCCGCCGACATCGCCTACCGGTACAAGGACGACCGGGAGTGGACTCCCGAGGAACTGGTCGCCCAGGTCATCGCCCCGCGCGCCTGCGATCCGTCCTGGCACGAGGTGCTCCTCCTGCTAATGGGGCAGATCGGTACGCCTACGGCACGCACGGCGATCAATGGCCTGCTGGAACTGCAAGGCCGAGCGGCGGCAGGCGACGCGTCCCACGCGGCGCTGGCCCTGAGGGCCCTGGCTGAGGTCGGACATCCCGGCGATCTGTCCGCGCACAGCAGAGCAGCCGTCGACTCCGCCACCCGCGCCCTCGACGTCCGGGGCAAAAAGGGACCGCGCCTGCTCGCGGAGGCGATGCCCGCTCTCGCGTCGTTCGGCCGCAGCTGGTCGGGGCAGGGACGTTTCGTCCGGTGGTATGGCCTGAGCGGACAGTTCTCCGTCAGCGAGGAGCCGACGCTCGTCGTCGGGACACTTCGTCTGCGGGCAGCGGACTTCTCGATGCTGGCCACGCGCTCCTACTACGAGATCGATCGCGTCTGCTTCCTGTACCTGTGGGGAGAACAGCACCCGGACGACGGTGTCGTCCACGATCTGCTCGTGCACACCGCGTCGCACGATCCACTTGATCATGTCCGCTCCACCGCGCTGGAAGCGTTGGCGGAGCTGTGGCCACGGCGTGACGACGTCCGCGACCGTCTCATGACAAGTGCCGTTGAAGATCCCGCCGGGGACACCCGGTACACCGCTCTTCTACTGCTCGGAGCTACATGGCTCGACCACGCGGACGCGTGCGCACTGATCGAGCGGGCGGCGGCCGAGGACCCGAACGACTTCCACCGCATCGGCCTGTTGGAGGCCCTAGAGGCGGGGGCCGGCGAACGTGACGACGTGCGGGGATTCCTGATGCGCCGCGCACTCGACGACGACCATCCATACGTCCGTCGGGCCGCCCTGCGTGCCCTAGGCGAGCGCTGCTCGGACCGCGACGACGTCCGCGACTTCGTCATCCGCCGCATCACCGAAGCTACCACCCGCGACGACTTCGACTCAGCTGCGCATGTCCTCACCCGCTACTGGACAGGAGATCCCCAGGTGCGTGACCTGCTCCTGCGAGCAGCCGTCGGCCCCCACCGCTTCAGCGCCGTGAGCACCATCGGATACGAGTGGCCGCACGACGAGTATGTCCGCCAAGCGCTCATCAAGGCCTCCACCGACCCGGAGCCGGAGCTGCGAACAGTCGCTCTTCGACAACTCGGCAGAAGCTGGCGCGACGAGGAGGAAACGCACGAGATCATCCTGCGGCGAGCGGCGTCGGACCCCAACGACGGCGTCCGATGCACCGCCATCCGGCTGATCGACCGGACCCTCGCCACGGACGGCGCCTACGCCGTCCTCATGACAGTTGCGGGTGAAGCGGAGGGCGACGCCCGAGGAGATGCATTGATACAGCTGGCGCTGCACTGGCCCGACTTTCCGGACGTCCGGGACCTGTTGCTGCGCAGCATCACCGCCGGGAACCTGTCGGCGTACACCAGCGCAAAGCTGCTCAAGGCGCTGCAGACCAACTGGCCCGACCGCGAGGACGTCCACGCGCTGCTCCTGCGGATGGCCGACCACCCGGAGGAGCACGCTCGAGCCGCCTTCATCGACGTACTGGGGGACGCATGGCCCGACAGCGACGACGTTCTCGCCGTGCTCCTGCGTGTGGCTCAGTATCCGGAGAACATTTATGGCGCCCGCCGTTCCGCACTGCGGCTGCTGACCAGGCGCTGGTTCGACCGTGACGAGGTCCGCGAGGTCGTCGTCCGTGCCGCGGTCGACGCCGATGCGCCCTATTCGGCGTCCGTGGTGGTCTACGTGGTCGCCGATAAGTGGTTCTGGCATGACCGCGCCGTGGCTCTCCTGCTCCAGGCCGCTGCCCATCATCCAGACAAACAGACCCGGCTCCATGCCGTGGAGACGCTCGGCATGCGCCGACCGGACGACCCAGACGTCCGTGCCGTGTTTCTGGTACTCGCCACAGACGACTCGGACCCGCGCGTGAGATTCACCGCCCTGACGCGCTGGGTGCTCCACGCCCCTGACGACGAAGCCCGTGCACTTGCGGTCACCCGTGCATACGCCGATCCCGACGCCGAGACCCGCCGCATGCTCCACCACATGCTCGCCATGAGCTGGCCGACCCACTCGGACACCCTCAGCGCGCTCCAGGACCGGGCGGCCCACGACCCAGACGAAGAGACCCGCGCCCGCGCCGCCCGGCTCCGGGGACAGCTCGTCCAGTAACACACATTGCGGCCTTGGGGTACGGACGGCGGGAACCCAGCTGAGGGCATCACCAGGGATGCGGGCAGGGTGGCAGTTGCCGGGGAAGGATGTCCGGCTGCCTTGAGTCAGCGAACGCGGGGTGATGTTTGATCTGTTTGCCGGGCGCGCCGGACACCGTACTCGATACGAAGATCACAACCGTCTGGCATCTTCGAAAGGGAGCCTCGTGCGTTCCACCCGCGCCGTACACACCGCGGCCGCCGCGCTGTTCGCGCTCACCGCCCTGCTCACCCCCGACCACCGCCCACGCCGCCGACCCCCGCGATACCGTCGCCCTGCCCGTCCGCGACGCCCTGACCGCACTCCCCGTCCACGATGAGGACCGCACCGGCTACGAACGCAGCAAGTTCCGGCACTGGATCGACGCCGACCGCGACGGCTGCAACACCCGTCAGGAAGTACTGAAATCCGAAGCCGTGATCGCTCCGGAGCAGGGTCCCAACTGCGCCTTGACCGGAGGCGAGTGGTACTCGCCGTACGACGACACCTACTTCACCACCGCCCGCGCCCTCGACATCGACCACCTGGTCCCGCTCGCCGAGGCCTGGGACTCCGGCGCCTCCGCCTGGACGGCCAAGGAGCGCGAGGCCTACGCCAACGACCTCGGGGATCCCCGCGCGCTGATCGCGGTCTCCGCCACCTCCAACCGCTCGAAGGCCGACCAGGACCCGGCCACCTGGCAGCCTCCCGCCGCCGACTACCGCTGCACCTACGCCACCGACTGGGTGACCGTCAAAACCCGCTGGGGCCTGGCCACCGACCCCGCCGAACACACCGCGCTCACAGACATGGCACGGTGCGGTGCCGGGTGGTGCCCACCTCGACCTCGGCGAGCAGCGGCGTGACCACCCGGTGGCCCCCGTCGGGCAGCGCCTCCCGGATGCCTGCGGCGAGCGCACGGCTGACGGCGGTGCGCTGGCTGCTGTCCAGCTGTGCTGTCTGGGTGAGGGTGCCGTCCGGGAGCCGGACGATGAGGTAGGCGGGGCGGGCCGGGGAGCCCGCGATCTCCGTGTCCACGGTGTCGACATGCCACTGGCGAAGCGCCGTTATTCGGAAGCTGCAGTATTCCCCTGGCGGTCGGCGTGTTTGCTGCAGAGAGGGGGAGATCCTTCGCCTGGGGCACGCCTGGGACCGGGCGATCGAGACCGGGCTGAAGGTGAGCGGCGTGGGACGAAGTACCACTTCACCCCGGACGGCAAGGTGCTCCCGGTCGCGGTCGGCGAGAGCGGTCGGGTGATGTGGATCGGCCTTGGCGGCCAGCGGAGCAGCCAGTATCGGCGATATTAGTTTTGCACTGTGAGAGGACCCTGCGATGAGGGGATCGCCGAAGTCCCGTGGCATTCACGGACGTGTCATCAGCCAGGTAAAAGGCCAAGGGCATCGCTGAGTGCACCGAGTGGGATCATCACTCTTCTCGTCGTTGTGAACTGGGGGCCCCTGCCAGATAGGTGGAGCGCTCACTCCGAGTAAGAGCTCGGTGGACGGCTTGATAGATCTTCTTCATGGCGGAGAGCGGATCCGGAAGCGAGACGTCCCACAGGCGGATTTTGCCGTCGTCGCTGCCGCTGGCGAGGGTGCGACCGTTGGGGCTGAACGCCACCGTCTCCACGGTGGCCGTATCCCCGGTCAGCGTGGTGCGCAGGCCGCCGGTTGCAACATCCCACAGCCGGATTTTGCCGTCGTCGCTGCCGCTGGCGAGAGTGCGACCATTTGGACTGAACGCCACCGACTGCACGCCCGTGTGTCCGGTCAGGGTCGTGTGCAGCTTTCCGGTTGCGGTTTCCCACAGCCGGACCTTGCCGTCGTCACTGCCGCTGCCGCCGGCGAGGGTGCGCCCGTCCGGGCTGAACGCCACCGAATGCACGAAGACGTCGGCGGCAATGGGGGTGCGCAGTTTGCCGGTTGCGGTTTCCCACAGGAGGGCTCCGTAGTCGCTGCTGGTGGCGAGGGTGCGGCCGTTGGGGCTGAACGCCACCGACTCCACCGTGGCTGTATCCCCGGTCAGGGTGGTGCGCAGCTTGCCGGTTGCAACGTCCCACAGCCGAGCTTCCCCGTCAGACCCGCCGCTGGCGAGAGTGCGGCCGTTGGGGCTGAACGCCACCGACTCCACTCCGTTGGTGTGCCCGGGCAGGGTGGCGGGCGGTGCGCCGGTCGCGGTGTCCCACAGCCGGATTGTGTCGTCGTCGCTGCCACTGGCGAGGGTGCGGCCGTCCGGACTGAACGCCACCGACTCCACGATGTCTCGGTGCCCGCTCAGAGTGGCTCGCAGCTTTCCGGTTGCGGTTTCCCAGAGCCGGACCTTGCCGTCGTCATTTCCGCTGGCGAGGGTGCGGCCGTCCGGACTGAATGCCACCGACTCCGCCCCGCCCGTGTGTCCGGTCAGGGTGGTGCGCAGCTTGCCGGTTGCAACGTCCCACAGCCGGGCCTCGTTCTGGCTACTGCTGACGAGAGTATGGCCGTTCGGACTGAACGACATTGACAAATTGATTTGGTCGGCAATGGTCGTGCGCAGTTTGCCGGTTGCTGCATCCCACAGCCCGATCCCGTGGACGGTCCCGCTGGCGAGGGTGCGGCCGTCCGGGCTGAATGCCACCGACTGCACCCCGCCCGTGTGTCCGGTCAGGGTGGTGCGCAGCTTGCCGGTTGCAACATCCCACAGCCGGACCTTTCCGTCGTCGCTGTCGCTGTTGCTGTCGTCGATGCCGCTGCCGCTGGCGAGGGTGTGGCCGTCTGGGCTGAACGCCACCGACTGCGCCCTGCCGATGCGACCCGTCAGGGTGGCGCGCAGCATGCCGGTTGCGGTTTCCCACAGCCGGACCTTCCCGTCGTCGCTGCCGCTGGCGAGGGTGTGGCCGTCCGGACTGAAGGCCACCGAATCCACCGCACCAGCGTGCGCGGTCAGGATGATGCGCAGTCTGCCGGTTGCCGTATCCCACAGCCGGATTGTCTTGTCGTAGCTGCCGCTGGCGAGGGTGTGGCCGTCCGGACTGAACGTCACCGACTCCACGATGTCCCTGTGCCCGGTCAGGCGGTGCTGGAGTGGCAAAGCTGCGGCGGCGAACAGGCTGGCGGTGGCTTCATTTGTTGGGCTGGTCCGGTATGCCTGGACCGCTAGGAGTGCGGCCAAGTCGGGGTTGTTCTCCAGCCGAGTGGATGACTGGGCGGCAAGCTGGCGGGAAAGCGCCATCTTCTGTGCGGTGAGTGCCTGTTGCTGTCGCTGCTCGCTGGCCCTGTACTGCTGCCATGCGATCAGTCCCGCGGTGAGGGAGAGCACGAGCAGGATCGACAGGGTGACTGTGAAATGGCGCAAGCGTCGGGTAGTGCGGCTGGCTGCTTCTTCTTCGCGAAGTCGGGCTGTGGTGCTGCAGGTGAGGAAGTCGTGCTCCACCGACGTGAGGTCGCTCTCGACGTCTGTATGGAGGAAGGTCTCTTCGGCTGCGGTGAGCCGGGTGCCGCGATACAGCGCGCCGGGGTCACGATTGAGGTCGTCCCACGTCCGTGCGGCCTCGGTGAGTTGACGGTGAAGCCGCAGGCGGTCGCGTGCTTCGTTGATCCATGTCTGCAGCCGGGGCCACGCGGTGATCAGGGCTTCGTGGGCCAGGTCGACGGTGTCGTGCTCAAGGGTGAGCAGGCGGGCGCGGACAAGGCGCTCGAGGACCTTGGCGGTGTCGTTGGTGTCACCGAACTCGAGTTCCCCCCGTGGCGTGGGCCGCCGGGTGTCGGGGGTTCCCTCGCCGGGGGTGATGAGGCGCAGCACGATGCGGCGGGCGAGGGCAGCCTGCGACGCGGTCAGATGAGCGTGGACATCTTCGGCGGTGCGGGCAATGGCGCCGTGGAGACCGCCGGCCGCCTCGTATGCCTCCTGGGTGAGGGCGCGGCCTGTGCGGCGGTGCCAGGTTTCGAGCAGGGCGTGAGACATCAGCGGCAGCGCGCCGGGTTCGCCGTCCACCTCGTTGAGAAGGCGCGCGGTCAGGGGGCGTTCGACGATGAGCCCGGTCGTCTGCGCGGGTTTGACGATGGCCTCGCGCAGTTCGTCCCGTGTCATAGGGCCGGCCAGCACGGTGGCGTCCTGTAGTGCGGTGGTCAGTCCGGGGTGTTCGGCGCAGCGCCCGAGAAAGTCGGCCCGCACGGCGATGATGACCCGCAGTCGGCTGTCGGGGGCGATCGCGGCCAGGAGGCGGTCGATGAAGTGGTCGCGTTCCGCCGGATCGTTGCAGAGGGTGTACAGCTCTTCGAACTGATCCACGATTAACCATGTGTCGCCATCGGCATCTGCGGGCACCAGGCGCTGCTCATGGGTTTGCAGGGGACGGTCACCAGGAGTGAGAACCCGCAGAGCGGCTGGTCGCTGGCCCGCCGATTCGAGTTGTTGGAGGCGGGGAATGAGGCCGGCGCGCAGTAGCGAGGACTTGCCGCTGCCGGAGGGGCCGAAAACGGCGGTGAAGCGGCGGGATTGCGCGAGGTGGAGCAGCCGGTCGGTGAGCTGGTCCCGGCCGAAGAATCGATCGGCGTCGGCGGGTTCAAAGCGGGCCAGGCCCCGGTACGGCGGTTCGACGTCGTCAAGGTCGCTGCGTGGTTCGGCCGCCACCTCCGCGGCCGTCTCACGCCACCGAGCCTCCCACTGTGCTTCGTTGCCGCCGCAGGCGCGTACGTAGGCGAGCACAACCGGCAACGTCGGCAGTCGTTCACCCCCTGCGGCCTGTGACAGGGTGCTCGCCCCCTGACCGGATCGATCTGCCATCACCCGGTACGTCGGACTGTCGGCCTCCGCCCGCAGCTTGCGCAAATCTGCGGCAAAGCGCGCGACCGGACCCGCGCTCGGCTCCAAGGGGCTCTCGCGACGTCCGGCCATCGGCTGCTACCTCTCCCGTCCCGCCTCCCCCGTTGGACGCGGCGCGATCGCCGCACGCTATGCACGCCCGTGACAAGAGGGCAAGTTGCAGGCTCCTTCTTTGGCCAGTGACGTGGCGCCATGTCCGTGACCTGCATGGCCACCAATGATCAGGGTGGCGAAGGCGGCTGCCCATTCAATTCCCGGGCCGCTGAACTCGGTGCTGCACCACGCTCGCCGCACCGCCCCCGGTACCGGCGTTCGGCTCGCTGCCGATCGTCGCGGAGGGCTGGAGCGGTGCAGCAGCCCACCATCGCCGGAGTAATCAGAAGGAGCCAAAGGAAGATGAGCGTTCACAAGGGAGCAGTACTCGCCGCCACGGTCCTGGCACTTGGCGGATCCCTCGCGTCCGGGCCCGTGGCCGGTGCGGCGGCCGGCGGTGACCAGTCCGCCCGGCAGCCTGGTTCGGCCGGCGCAGCAGCCGTTGCCCGTGCTTGGCCGCTGCATGGGGCCGAGGGTAAGTCCGTCGCGGTGACGGTCAAGGAGGGGCCCGATCGAGTCGGGGCGGCCCCGCGCGGCGTCCCCGCCGCAGCCGCGGCCCGCAAGTGGCACTACAAGAGCGTCCGCGCGACGTTCTGCGTACTGAACAAGAAGCCGTACTGGGGTGGTCCCAAGAGCACCGCGTCCTGCGGCACCGGCTACGCCAGCCTCGCCGGCGAGGTCGCCTACAACGGCAAGTACGTGTGGGGACAGTGGATCGACTGCCAGCACAAGGCCATCACCCACACCAAGATCACCGTCGACTGGTGCGGCACGTGGAACAACGGCGGCCGCGGCGCCGGCGTCCACTTCATGGACCTCGGGCTGAACGGCACCTTCGAATCACCCGCCATGAGCAACACGACCGCAGGGCACGCCGGCTCTACTGCGACGCCACCCGCACCACCCAACCGCCGCCCCCTCCCGCATCCTCCGGCCTTGGTCGGCGTCGGCCTCGTCGCGGGATGCTCGACCCGGGGTTCCTCCGCACCGCTCATTCCAGCGGAGCTCTCAACCAGAGCCTGATCGCCCGCAGTGTCGGCTGCAGCCTCTCAACCGTCCAAAACGCTCTGGAAGAAGCCGGGATCCCAGCCACACCACGCCCCGAACCGCTCAGCCTTCGCATCACCCGCGAGGAACTCGAGCACGCCTACGTGCACCGACGCCTCAGCATCCCCGACATCGCCGAACAGTTCGGTCTCGACAAGCACCGCCTCAACCTGCTGGCCAAGAAGTGGGGCATCGAGATCCGCCCGAACAGCGCCACCAGCAACCCGTTCGCGCTCCTGCGGGACGCACCGGCCCTGTCCGAGTCGATGGCGGCCATCAGCAACGTCCGCAACTGCGTCGAGCGCCTCAGACGCCTGGTCCGACTGCCCGGCCAACGAAACCTCTGCTCGGCCGCCAGGAGCCTCGGAACGCTACCGGCGACGCTCACGCATCAGCTCCATGCCCTGGAAAGGGCCGCAGGCGTTCAGCTGATCGAACGGACCAGCCCCCTTGCAGCCACTCTCGCGGGCGCCGCTCTCATCCACGAAGCAGCGCACCTGCTCAGCCTCTTGGACGCAGCGCAATCCTCCGTCACCTGACCGGCGGCTCGACCAGCATCACGACGCGGTCCGCCTCGACGTCGAACCCGAGGACGGGACGACTCCCGTCACCGCCCTCGGTATCCATCAGCACCGGCTTGCCCAACCGGCGACCGATCGCGGCGAGGAATTCGCACAGGGCATCGAGTGGCTCCTGCCCCTGAATCTCCCGCAGGTCGACGTCGAAGTCGATCTCCTCTGCTGCATAGAACCGAAAGATCGCCAACATGTCTTGCACCGGCCGAACCTCCAGATGAGGCTGCTCGGCGTCGGCCGGGCGCGACAGCACGGCCCTTGCCGGAGGCAGCGGCAGCGCTGTCGAGCCCTCGCGGTACTGAAACGCCCAGCCCCGCTCCACCACGAGGTCGAGGACCGCCTGCCAGTCCCTCTCCGAGGCGTTGGGCACCCACACGTCCGGCAGCGACCCCATCACATCGGGGTCGAAGAACCATCTCACGTCGTCCCACAGCAGTTCAGCCACCGCCCAATCCTGCCTCCCCAGTGCACCCTGACCCACCGGTTTTCACGTCCGCCGCGGACTGCGGCGCCCGCAGCGGCCTGAGGTCGTCCAAAGCCGTTCGACAGTCCCTCGCCGCAGATGGCAGGCTCCCGCCGCATGGAGCTACTCGACGTCCTGACGGAACTTGCCCGGTCGGGGCAGCTGGGTCCGGTCGCGAACGGCGCCGCTTGGGGCGCGGTCACCGACGCGCTCGGCGAGCCCTTTGAAGTGGTCGTCGGGAAGCGTCGGTCGTGGCCGCGTCTGTTCGCCTACGGCGACCTTGAGCTGAGCGTCTGCCGCTGCCAGAAGATCATCCTGATCTGCCTCCAGACCTGGCGAGACACCGTTGAACTCCCCGCGGGGCTGGTCGAGAAGCGGTCGTTCACCAGCCACCCGAAGTACGCCGAGGTGATCGAAGCTCTCGGCCGCGTCGGTTGCGCCTGGCAGCCATATACGCCCCTGACCTTCGGCAACCAGAGCGCCATCCAGGCCACCCCCTCTGGCGTCGTCTTCGTCTTCGACATCCCGGAAGGGGAAGACCCCATCCTCAACGTCGCTGGCCCCCAGCCCCACCACCACGACTGTCCGGCCGCCACCCGCAACAGCGGGATGCCAGGATGTCCGGGTGGTCAGCGCTGAAGAGTGGATTCGAATCCGTCGCAGCCTGCGGTTCGGGCAAAGGTTCCGAGGGACGGTGACGGCAGTCCCGAGACCGGGTGCGATCGGGATCTTCGTCGACATCGGTCTTCCGGTCGGAGGGTTCGTCGATGTTCTGCTTCTGCCGACGGTCGCAGAACGCTGGCCAGGCAAAGGAACCGAGGCCGAATTCGAGGTCTGGTGGGCCGATCAACGACAGCAAGTGCGACTCAAGCCAGTTGACTCGCAGTTCCTGCGTGACGACTTCGCCCACTGGCAGGCGGACTGGCGGCCCGGCTGGCCAGAAGACGTGCCGGTGGACAAGGCATGGGTCGATGCGGCGGCGACGTATCTACGGGGGACTGGCGTGATCGACGAGACACTGCGCTCAGCAGGCTGGCGGCCGGGACGGCACGTCTCGACGGACCACTGGCGCGAGACGCTCGAGAAGACCGGCCTGGTCCGCATGCACGATGCCGCCGAAACCTTCGTGGCGGAGTTCGGTGGCCTGGACGTCCAGATCAGCGGCCCAGGGATCACCTGCGCCAAGACCCCCTTCAACTTCGACCCGGACAACCTCATCGGCGAGGAAGACCGCTTCGCCGACTGGAGTCACACCATCGGGCGCGCCATCTTCCCCCTCGGCGAACTCGATGAGGGCAGATTCCTCCTCGGCATCGACGAGAACAGCGAGATCTACCTAGTCGAGACCTGGCTGGCTACGTTCGGCTCTGCCCAGGACGCGCTGGAGAAGCTCGTCCTGGGCATCGCCCCGGAGCGGATCGAGACTGCCGACTGAACAGCCCCAGCCGGACCGGGCTCCACTCCGACGATGCTTCCCGGCGGGCCACGCGATTGCTAAAGATCAGCCGATCGGCACATTGCTTGCTAACGCGACGCGGAATCCACAGTCTCAGCAGGACCTCCTGCTAACGAAGCGGCCGAACCTACAGGAGCTGTACGGGCGACTCCAGACGTCA
The DNA here is from genome assembly GCF_053597275.1 of Streptomyces sp. NPDC001492. Taxonomy (NCBI): domain Bacteria; kingdom Bacillati; phylum Actinomycetota; class Actinomycetes; order Kitasatosporales; family Streptomycetaceae; genus Streptomyces; species Streptomyces sp. NPDC001492. Next base: position 13,747 of record NZ_JBSFHW010000025.1, read on the forward strand.
ACATGCGGTCGTGCTCACCGACGGCAACAACGAGCCCGCCGACGCGCCGCCCGCCTTCACCCAGCTCCGCAAGAAACTGACCGACACCAGCAAACCGGTCCGCGTATTCACCATCGCCTATGGCAAGGACGCCGACACCAAGACCGATCCCGACTCCTGCCACGACGCCAGCAAGACCTGCCGGACGTATCTGGAGGAGATCACCGAACTCAGCCACGCCCGCACCTTTAACGCCCGCGACCCCAAGACCATCTCGAACATCCTGACCAACGTCATCTCCAACTTCTGACCCGCCCCTGGACGGTCATGCCCGCGTGCCGTGGCGCGGGTACGGAGCCCGGCGCAGGACGGCTTGGCCGAGAAGAACGCGGTCCGCTACACGGACTCCGCATGGGCGCTGCTGCAGCAGCCCCGGCTGGGCTCCCCCGTCCAGCTGGGGCTTTCGTGCCGACGGCCGACGCTGCCCGGTCAAGAAACACCCTGGTCGTTGGCCGCGGCCATCAACGCCTGCTCGGCTCAGCTGAGGTGGAGGGCGGTCAGGGCGGTGGTCCAGTCGGTGACGATCGCCTTCTGCGCGGCCGCGAGAAGGGCGAGTAGGCATGCCCCGCGCCTCACGGTGTTGCGCGACGCGCTGGATGAGCATGACGGCGTCACTGTTGTTGATGACGTGGTGCTGTGAAAGAACCCCTGCGGCCGCAGGCCGCAGGGGGCGACGGTGAAGTACCGGCGGACGTCCTCCGACCTGCGGCGGAACCGGCGGATCCAGCCACGGACGGTGTCCTCCGCCAAGCCCAGATGGGCGGCGACCTGGCGATGCCCCATCCCGAGAGCCGCTATCTCCAGCCCGGCCCCGATCACCTCGGCCGCATCCATCCGCCGCGGCCACATCATCTCCGGCAGCAGCACGTGCGTGACCTGGCAACCCGTACAACGCGAGCGACGAGGACGTACGAACAGGCGGGACCCGAGATCACCACGAATCTCCCGCGGCTGGCCGTGTCCCCACGGCGCGAGCACGGCACCGCACGACGGGCACGTCAACTCACCGGCCCGCAGCTGGCGTTCCACGAGCACGACGTCGGTGTCGACGATGAGCACCCTGCACGTCCACCTCGTGCACACCGTGTCGTCGTGCACGAAGCAAGATCAGACTGCCCATCAAGATCAGCACTTATGTCCACCGTGACTGTCGCCGACCTGCCCCTTCGTGCTCATACAGAGAGTCGTCCAACAGCCGGGAACGCCGAGCCCGTCCGCGCGGACATCCCGAGCCCGCGCAAGATCACCGGCTGGATCATGCGGCCCCGCGCCACGCTCACCGATCATCAGGAGGAACAGCTCCTCCAAGTCCGCCTGGCCTGCGCGGACATCACCCGGGCCTGTGACCTCGCCCGCGCCTTCCACAACGAGCGGAGCCGGTTCGGCCAGCAATAGTGTTGACCGCTTCACGAGCTGCGTCGTGCGAGAGGTAGCCGACGTCCGACATGTAGTACTTCAGGACGGCGCAGGCGGCCGCTGGGTCGTCGATGCGGGAGAGGCCGCGCAGAGCGGCTCCGCGCAGGCCCCTAATGAGCGTGTCACCCAGTATTTTCGGATCCGGACGCTCAACGATCCGGCATAGGGCGTTGACGGTGCGTGGGTCGCACAGTCGCGCGATGCCGTCGACCGCGTGCAGGGCGGCCTCCGTGTCGTCCTCGACGGCGATGGCCGTCAGGGTGTCGAGGTCGGCTATGTCTGCGCATTGGGCGAGCAGCGACACCACGTCGGTGCGGAGCTGGCCCTCGGCGGTGGCGAGCAGAAGACGCAGGGCAGGGCGGACGGTGGCTCCGAGGTTCCTGAGGGCTTGCAGTGCGGCTGCCTGGACGTCTGGGCTGCGATCGGTGGCGGCTTGCGTGAGCGACTCAACTGCTTGGGGCGAGCCTGGCAGCTTGCCGAGAGCCTCGGCCGCGCGTAGCCGGATCGACTCGACCGGTTCACCGAGTGCTTCCCTCAGTGCCGGTTCGGATTCGGCGGTGCCCAGTTGGCCGAGCGCCCAGGCCGCGCGGGCCCGGAGGCGCCCGGGGGTGTCTGGGGCGGTGAGCAGTCCGATCAGGGGTGCCGTGGCGGGCAGGTGCCTAAGGTGGCCTAGGGCGTCCACGGCGGCGATCTGCACAGGTAGGGTCGTGGCGTTGGTGAGCAGGTCGAGGAGCTTGGGCGCCGCCCGCCGGTCGCCGAGCAGGCCCAGTGCCGTGGCCGCGCCACGCTGCTGTTGGTTCGTTCCGTCGGTGAGCAGGGTCAACAGCCGAGCTGCGGGCGACGGTTGCACAGCAGCCAGCGCGTGTGCCACGTCCTCAAGAATCTCGCGGTCGGTCAGTGCTCCTATTAGCGCCGCCATGGCTTCGTGGCCACCGATCCGGGCGATCGCGTAGGCCGCCGCGCGCCGCACGGAGGGGGCAGGGTCCTCGCTCAATCGGATCCGCAGGGCGGGCACGACTTCGGGGTCGCCCTTCGCGCCGAGGCCGAGGCAGACGCTGCGGCGCACAGCCGGGTCGGCGTTTGTAACCAACCACCGCAGGTGCCGGAACCCGTGCGGGGTGCTGGAGAAGACCTCTGCGATCGCCTCGCAGATCCGCTGGTCCGGGTCGCCCAAGGCGGCTTCAGCGAAGGTGGGGCGGCCGTAGCCTGGCGCGCTGGTGAGGTCGAGCTGGCGCAGGGCCTCGGCAGCGGCCCGGCGCAGTTCCGACGGCATCGTGCTCGTACCGATCAGGAAGTCCAGTGCCGCTGCCGCCCGTGGGGAGCCCAACTGGCCGAGCGTGCGCACCGCCTCGGTTCCGAGGCCATCGTCTCGGGAACTGTCGGCCCTGGGTAGCAGGTCCCACAGCACTGCGAGGAGGCCCGGGACTGCGCTGGTGTCTCCGATGCTGGCGAGAGCACCCAGTACCTCCCGCCAGTGGGGTGTGTAGGGGACCAGCATGTCGAGCAGTGGCTGTACTGCGCGTGGATCACCGATGTCACCGAGCGCCCGCACCGCCGCCTTACAGGGTGAGCCGCCACGGCGCAGGACGGCGATGAGGTCGGGTACGGCGCGGCGCTCACCCAACTGTCCAAGGCACCGGGCGACGGCCTCGACGATCAGTGGGTGTTCGGCCGGGTCCTGCAGGCACCTCAGCAGGGCGTCCGCCGCTGTCGGGCCGCCGATGTCGGCAAGGAATTCCACCGCGTATTGCGCGGTGTGTCTGTCGGCGCGTTCGAGGGTCCGGCAGAGGCCGTCGATATCCTGATGGAGCCTCATCAGTGCGACCTCGGCCTGCGGCACGACGATGATTCTCCGACAGCCGGCTCCGGAGACCGTACGGGATGTGGGCCTGCTGCTCGGGCTCACCGGTCCTCCCCTGACAGCGCGACGTAGAGGGGAGTGCCGATGAGGACTCTGACGGGTCGACCGTTGGGATCCTGCGTCGTCCCCACCAGGAGGCGCCGAGCGAGGAATTCACATTCCTGGCTCGGCCCCGTGATCTGATCGGCGCAGCCAATGACCTGCCGCAGTGAATCCTGGTCGGAAGGACGGGCACGCCGAGTGAGGGGAGGGTTCGCTTCCTGGACCTGGTGGCGGTCGTCCCATTCCGCCTGGTCCCGTTCGAGGAGGGTGAAGAGGGTCGGAAGCATCGAGCCGGAGTAGCCGATCGGGACCGCCTCGGGAGCCACCCCGGATCCGATGAGGTGGTGTGCCGACCCGATCAGGGCGATCACTGTGCCCTGCCACGCACCGGTGAATAACAGCAGCCCTGTCGACTCGCCGCCGAAGATCATGGATCGGAGCCCGAGCCTCCCGCGGAACCAGACAGAGGGCTCCTCCAACCCTGATACATCCTCGTCCCGTTCAATTGCGCGCTCGACGACGGCCAACCGCTGATACCTGGTGGCTTCGGGCGGCGCTGCGGTCTGGACGGTCATACTGACGAGCTTCAAGTCAATCTTGAACTCGGCCGCGAGCCGGGACAACCGCTTGGGAGGAATCTGTCCGAGGAGCAGGTCGAGCTTGGCGTCCGAGACATAGACGTAATAACGCATACTGCAGAACCCCCCTGCTGCCGTGCCGACGCTCGCCTCCCTTCCCGGAGTCGGGACGCTTACTCTCGGCTCTAAGTCGACTTTCTCGATCGGTACGCCGTTGATGCTGGCTTCGGACGGACAAAGCCCCGTTCTCATGCACTCCGTCCGGTGGGCTGCGCCAACTCGAGTGCCCAGCAACACTAGCCCCACAAGGGCACCTTCGACTCACTGAGACGATGTGCCTGCCCACCCTGCACGGACTGCCTGGGGAAGGAAGCCGAGCAACTCTGAGGCTGCCCCGAGCATCTGGTGGGGAGATTCAGATATCGCCATCAACGTGTGGCCGCAGGCGGAATGACCGCGGCGGCGCTGGGCGCCTACATCGTCTTCGAGGACGAGGCCGGGTTCTCGATGACCCCGCCGCGCGCCCGCACCTGGGGCCGACGCGGGCAGACACCCGTGGTGCGGGTGCGGGGCCGCTCCTGGCGCCGCTGGTCGATCGCCGCCATGTGCTGCTACCGGCCAGGAGAACCCTCCCGGCTGATCTACCGGCCGCGCCGCCACCGCAAGCACAAAGGCAAGGGACGCGACACCTTCGCCTGGAGCGACTACCCGCGACCTGGTCGTGCGCGCGCACCTCCAGCTCAAGGCCCCCATCGTCTTGATCTGGGACAATCTCAACACCCACCGGCAGCCGGGATGCGCGACTACGCGGACGACCACGACTGGCTCACCATCGCCCAACTCCCCTCCTACGCATCTGACTTGAACCCGGTCGAGGGTGTCTGGTCACTGTTACGGCGCGGCCCACTGGCCACCACCGCCTTCATTGACGATGACCACCTCGAACGCACCCTCCGCCGGGGGCTTCGCCACATTCAGCTCCGCCCCGACCTCATCGACGGCTGCCTTGCCGGCACCGGACTCAGCCTCACCCACGACGCGACAACAACCCGAAGAAGTCAGTAGGCGCCGATGAAGTGATCGACTACACGGCGGTCGACTTCACCGACGCGGTCCGTGACATCGACGTCGTGCTCGACACGATTGGCGGCGACACCGTCGAGCGGTCCCTTGGAGTGCTCCGCCCTGGCGGTCACCTGGTGACGGCAACCGCCGAAGTATCGCGGTCGACCCCGACCGGGTCGCCCTGCGCGGTCTCGTCGACCTCGTCGAACAGGGAAAGCTCCGGGTCCACGTGCAGGAGGAGTTCCCGTTCGAGCGCGTCGCCGACGCGCACCGACTGCTCGACGGCGGTCACCTCCAGGGCATGCTCGTCCTCACCGTCTGATCCCATCGTGAGGCCGCGCGTGATAGAGGCCTCGCTGAGATGCCCTCTGAGCCCCACGGGCCTCTCCGGCCTTTCGTCTCAATGAACCGAGTCGATCCGTCTCATCAAGCTCAGTCCACGCAGGTCACCGTCATGCAGATGACTAACTTCGTTGAGGCAGGACACCTGCGTTCGGAACGACGCGGCTCCCAGCGATCCTACCCAAGAGCGCGTCGGGTGATTACGGCGTAATCACCCGACTGCGAGCTGCACCTGAGACCTCGCGGCTCAAGGGCACTCAGGGCGCAGCTGCATGCAAACGACAGGTGACCAGGTCCGCGAGAGCGAACGGTCATCGCCCCGCTAACTTGAGCCCCGGTGGCCCCAGGTGTTGTTGTCCATTGTCATCGAAGTCAGTCCGTAGGAAGACGCTGGTCTGCACGGACTAACTTCGATGTCAACCCACTCGTAAGGCATCTGCCGCGTTCGGAGTCCTGGTGCCACACAGTGACTCCAACTTGGCGGCTCGCAGCCCTGCTTCGCTATCTGGCTCCATAGCGGGCTCAACGCACCCCCACCGTTCTGTTGCAGCGTCAGCTCACGTGGCTCGAAACAGGCGTACTGAACAGGACATTATGGAGAGGATCAGCTGGAGCGCTAGAGATTGAGGAGATCAGCGGCGTTCAGCGCGAGTCCGGGTTCGATCTCGGCGAGCCGAGTGACGACACGGTCCTCCACCCAGACATTGCTCGCGAGCACACGGGCCAGCAGGCGTCGGGCGTCATCAGGTTCGAGGACAGCGACCAGACGTTGGAGGGCTTCCTGTCGTGCCCACGGCCATGGCTGCCGGGACCGGGTGGCCTCCTCGGCTTGGTCTGCCACGCGTCGGGCTCGGCCCCGCTCGCCAACGGCCGTCAGCGCTCGCACGAGATCCACAAGCCCGTCCGCGTTCCTGTGGGGGTTGACATCCGAACGGATCAGGCGTTCCGCTTCGTCGACCATCGCACGAGCGTGCCCGATCTCGCCAACCTCTGCCCACGTGTTCGCGACAAGCGGGAGAAGGATCCGACGATAGCCGGTATCCGCCCGAGCTGACTCCGCGGCCTGATGCGCGAGGTCACGGGCTCGCTCGATCTCGCCGATGGCTGCCAGGGTCGTGGCCAGCTGGGCAAGTACCCGCGCGCGCATGACTGGGTCGGAGCTGGCGAGCCGTACGGCATCGTCGGCGATTACGCGAACCTGGTTCATCTGACGGAGCGCGACTCGTGCGCGCGCCACGTCGACGAGAGCCTGGGCCGCATAGTGCCCGTCGGTGTTACCACGGGCTGCGCTTTCCATCTCATCGGCCAGACTGCCCGCGTGAGCGATCTCGCCGGTCTCGGCCATGGTGTGTACAAGTACGGAACGCAACCGGGCAAGGCCGAGCGGGAGAGCCGCTTTGCGGGCGAGTGCCTCTGCCCGATCCGGGCGACCGGTGCGAACCAGCACTGGTACGAGTTCGGCGAGGATACGTACCCGCCTGTCCCTGTCCTCGACCGAGTAGACAAGATTCTCGGCCGATTTGAGACGGCCGACGGTGGCGAGTGCCGGCAGCAGCTCGGCCAGAACACGCTCCCGGAAGTAGGGGTGCTCGATGTCGCCGGCATCATGTTCAGTTCGCTCGGCGAGCTCGCGGGCCCGCTCGATCTCGCCGGTGCTGGCCAACCCGCGTGCCACCTCAGCGTGGAGAAGTGTGCGCAGGTACGGGTCGGTGCCCGATCTGACGATTCGTTCGGCTTCGCCCGCGAGTTCCTGAGCCCGTGCGACCTCACCGGCGGTGGCCAGCGCATGCGCCACTTCGGCCAACGCCGCCGCCCGGCTGCCCGGCTGCCTGATACTCCGGGCGACCCGTTCGGCCCTCTCGGCGACATCAAGTGCTCGATCCAGAGACCCGATTGCTGTCGAAGTCCGCATAAGCTCGCCGAGCGCGTGAACCTGCACGTCTCCGTACAGAGCCGGGTCATCGTAGGAATGAGCGACCCGCTCGATCTGCTGTACGAGGCCCTGGGCAGGTTCCAGCTCGCACGCCGTGATCCGCCGCGAAACCAGCTCGCCGAGCATGTCCACACGGATGGACGGCGCGGTGATGGAAGACGCGATCAGCTCCGCGCGGTCGATATCGCCAGCGGCCGTCAGTGCGCGCACCAGCTCGACCAGCACGCTCGCCTGCCGCGCGGAGTTCTGCGCGTACCACCGCTGCGAACCTTCTTGTGGCGGTAGGTGACCCAGCGCACGGGCGAGTTGCTCCGCGGCCTCGGCATCGCCGGCCACCGCACGTGCTCGTGCCAGTTCGTTGTACGCGTCGTCGCGGTACACGGGCTCAGCGATGGATCCGATGATCCCCTCAAGTCGTACGGCGGCGGCGTGGGCTCGGACGGTCGCCCCGACCGCAGCCCATGCGCGGGCGGACTGCGCGAGCATTCCCACCTGCAGATAGGCGTCGCTGACGGTCCGGGTATTCCGGTCGAGGAGCTCGGCGAGCCCCTGTGCGCGCTCCGTATCACCGGCGCAGACCAGCGCCAGGCACGCCTCGGCAAGCGCGTCGTGCCGCCGATGGAGATCTGTGACGGACCGGGCCGCACGCTCGGCCTGCCGGGCGACTTCGCCGGCCCGGGCGGCCTCCCCGCTGGCAGCCAGCTCCCGGGCCAGCACAACGAGTGCCTCCATCTGCCGGTACGGATCCGTGATGGCACCGGCCAGCACGTCCGCCCGGTCCGCCCGGCCGCAAGCAGCCCATGCGCGCGGCAGGCCGACCGGGAGGTGGACGTTCCGGTTGTTGAGCCGCTGACGCTCCATCGCAAGTGCGAGGAGACGACGGAGGTCGGAACGCTCATGCCCGACCACCATGCCGAGTGCGGTAGCGGTCTCGGTGAGCGCGAACATGTCCCCGCCGGTGATGTCCAGGATGCGGTCGTGTCGGCGTATGTCAGCCGCGTATCCGATGGCCCTGGAATCGTCGCCGGTCTCCTGCAGGAGCCGGAAGTAGTCACCCAGCAGGTATTCGGGGGTCTCTGGCGGCCATCCGCGCTCTCGGTAACTGTCCGCCCAGCCGTGCAGGCGGTCGCGGTAGGCGGCAAGTCCCGGCTCGCCGAGCCGTTCGAGTGCAATCTCGGAGAGTTCCTCGTGCGCGAGCACATAGACAGTCTCGCCGTGCCACCGGCTGAGCCGCGCGGCGAACGAACGCCCGCTTCCCTCCCGCAACTGCTGACCGATCTCCGCCACTGATCGCCCGGTGAGCTCGGCCAGGTCTGTGGTGCTCAACCCGCTTCCGGCCGCGGTGACGAGCCCGAGCAGATCCCGCTCGACCGGCGTGCCGTCCAGCAGGCGGCTCAGCTCACGCAGCGCCTCGTGCCGGATGACCTGCGCATACTGCGAGGGCTGGAGTTCGCGGACCACACCAGGGTCACGCAGGGGATGCCCGTCAGGGACGTCGGCGGGCAACGGTGGGGCGGGACGGCCGGACACGATGATTCGCATCCCGGCCGGCAGACGTGGCGGTAGCAGTGCGGCGATGCTGTGCGTGTCGGGGCCAAAGGTGATGCCTCGATCCTCGTCGAGGCCGTCGACGACCAGTATCAGACGCTCCCCCTGTTCGCGGCTGACCTCCGCGGCCGCATGCAGCAAGCGCAGCAGATCGCCGTAACGGGTGGCGGCTGTCGAGTGCGGCAACGGCTGACCGGCGATCTCCGCCAACTGCACCAGCAGCACGTCGACGAAGGCGACGTGATCGCTCTGCCCGGCGAAACGAGCCGTGACGAAGAACGACACCGGTCGGACGCCTGCCGGTGGATCCAGCACGAAACGAGCCAGCAGTGCCGACTTGCCCGACCAGGCCGGCGCCTGCCACCAGGCCAGTGCGGGTCCCTCCGGGGCGGTACAGAAATCGGCGAGTTCCGACAGCTCGGCGTCGCGACCGTGCAGGACGTCCGGTGCGATCAACTCGACCTGATACCGGTAGCCGGACCGCGGCGGGGAGCTGGCCGCCTGCTGTACGAGGGTGAAGCTCTCGATTGCCAGGTACCCGGTATTGGCCAGCCCGCCCTCGCTGGCGGTAGCAGCGCCTGTATGGCTCACCTGCGCCTGCCCGGCGGTCCCTGGGCCGGGGCCGACGTAGCCGGATACGGCTGTGGCGCCGTCGCGGGCGGTGGCATCGCCAGTGTCTGTGGCGGCTACCCCTGGCTCTGATGTTGCGGCCGCGGTCTCGGGACCGATGCAGGGGTCTCCGTCCGCGGCGGGGTGACGTTTAGGCCATCTCACCATTGGATAGAGATCCTCCCGCACGCTACGGCCGTCCCGGCCCGGTCAGCTGTAGTCGATACCCGTGTTTGCGCTGCTACCGGACCCGTCTGCGGTGGCGTCGCCGGTTCGCTCCGCTCGAACGGGCCCGCTCCCGGCATCTTGCGGGCGCCGCACGCCGGTGGACGCCTGGCCTCCACCTGTAGCCTTGGCCTTTCCGGTGTCGGCCACCACGATTCCAGCCTGCCGCGGGGCGGCCGGGGGCTGTATCAGCGCCCACACCAGGGCGGCGATACCGGTGGCGCCCTGGACTGAGGCGGCAACCAGTTGACCGGTGTCAGGGGTGTCCAGCAGCCAGAAGAACGGCGTCGATGCGGTCAGCACGACGGCGGCAACCATGATCGTGATTTTCCTAGGTCGCGACACCCCACTCGCCCTTCCCAGCCGACATATATCCATTCTCAGCGTATGGGATGAACCTCACTGGCGGCACAGGACGCCTTTACGCAACTACCGGATCTCCACGCGCTGTTGAACTCATCGTCCCACCACCCGGCGCTGCCACCTCCGTCCGGAGTGGGGTGGCCTACTGATCCAGTGGGGCCGGTGGCCCGGGCTCGGCCGCGAGCGAAATCAGCTGGATCGCCCCAGAGCACGCCCCGGCGATGTGGCGCACTGGGTCGGCGCAGGCCCGGCGTGTCACCTCGAACGCTCCGCCATCGCGCGGCGCGATGCACTCGTCGGCGCGGACGTCGACGACCACGGCCGGACCGTCCGCGCGGCGCACGACGAAGTCCGGGGCATGGTGACGCTCATGCGAACCGTCGTGCGAGAGCAGCCAGAACGGCTAGGAAGCGATCCATACCACGGTGTCGACGTCCATGAGCACAAGATGGTCCCGCTCCAGCCACGACTCGAAGCAGACATGCCGCCCGGTCGTCGCCGACCAACATAGGCCACTACCGATACCAGCACGGGGAGCCGCTCGAGGACCCCAAGTGCACGCCGGGCGCGATCTCCCCAGCCGTCACGCAGGCGAACCTGAAGTCGACGATCTGCCGCAAGGGCGGCTACACCTCCGGCATCCGCCCGTCCGAGTCCGTGGCCCGTAAGGAGAAGCGGCTGAACGCAGCCTCCTACCGCTACACCCGCCGCATGGGTGATGCTCAATTCCATCACCTGGTCAGCCTTCAGCTCGGCGGCGACCCGAACGACTACCGCAACCTGTGGGTAGAACCCGCCGACCCCAGCCACCGCTCGGGCTCCGGCGTCAACAACAAGAAGGATCCTGTGGAGACGAAGCTGCACACCGCGGTCTGCAAGGGCCAGGTCGCGCTCGCGGCCGCGCAGAACGCGATCGTCACCGACTGAACCACCGCCCTGACCACCCTCCACCTTGGCTGACACGATCAGAAGGAGGATGACGAACGTCATCTCCAAACTTCTGACCCCCACGCCCGATCCGCGGGCGGCCCGGCACCAGCACGCCGCGGGCGGCCCGCACACCGGATTCGGATTCGGGCCACTCGGGCCGGCGCCCGAGGGAGAGTGTCCTCCTGTACCGCCGCGAGCGGGCCGACGATGTCGATGACTGCGTACTTCCACTGGACGAACTGTTCGGCTCTGCTGCTACAGAGCCGGGCACACCTCTGAGCCAAAGGGTTCGCCACGTAGAGGAGCCAAACCTTCCGCCGACTCGTCGAAGTTGGCAACCACCTTCGACTTAGAGGGCGTCTGATCAATGTTCAGGCTGTTGTGGCCGTCATGTCCGTTTCGATTCGCCAGGTTGGCGTGGATTCTCCCGTCAGTTCGCGGGACATTTTGTTAGCCATCGCCCAGTCGATCATTGCTCGGGATCTCTGAGGCAGGCCTTCATAGTCCCGCGCCGGGCGGCGGTGCTGCATCAGCCGGCCGAAGGTCCGCTCGATCACCCACCGCTTCGGCAGGGGTTCGAACCCCCTCGTCCGAGGTCGCTGCACCACCTCCACGTCGATACCGAGGCGGGCGCCGTGGTTGAAGATGCTGTTCTGGTATCCGCCGTCGGCCCAGACCTTCGAGACACTGGGGTAGTTCGCGGCCACGTCGTCGAGCAGGAGCTTGCCGCCGGTGGTGTCGTGCACGTTCGCGGCGGTGATGAGGACAGCCAGCACGAGACCGAGCGTGTCTGTGATCAGGCGCCGTTTGCGTCCTTTGATCTTCTTGCCGACGTCGATGCCCTGGCTGGTCTCGGCCACGTTTGCCGAGGTCTTCACGCTCTGGGCATCGACCACAGCAGCAGTTGGTTCGGAGCTGCGGCCGTGGGCTCGGCGGGCCTTGTCACGTAACAGGTCGTGGACCCGCTGGGTCGTGCCGTCTGCTTCCCACTTGGCGTAGTAGTCGTAGACGGTCTTGTACGGCGGGAAGTCGTGCGGCAGGTACTCCCACGGGATGCCGGTGCGGTTGACGTAGGGAATCGCGTTGACGATCTCGCGCAGGTCGTGCACTCGGGGCGCCGTACCTGGTCCTGTCCGTCTCGCCCGCCAGGCGGTAAAGACCGGCTCGATCAGGGCCCAGCGGGCATCGGACACATCACTGCGGTACGGACGGCGAACACTCACGCCCGGTGCAACGACCCACCAACGCCACCGGTCACACAAACATCCCAGAACACCAACTACCTAGATCAGATGCCCTCAAGACACGCTCATGCTCAGACAGATGTCAGGGAGTTGTCGGCGTCTGAGCTTCAGGGTGGAGGTAGCCGAGGTTGGTGGGTCCGTGTGTGGCTGATGCCGAGGAGGAATAGCGCCCGTTCGTCCGGCTCCAGTCGTAGTTGCCCCGGATCCAGTGGCGCATGACCTCGACGTAGCGTGTGACGTCGACCGACTCTGCATCGGTCAGGTCCAGCGCGGCGCAGAATTCCGGCACTTGGCGGCTGAGGGCGAGAAACCGGTCGACGATATGATCATGGAGATCACGCGCTGCGTCCAGGGCCTGGTCGCGACTGTAGGAATGCTCTGCCATCAGGCAGGTCACCAGGTTGGGATCGCCGCGAGCCTCATCGGCTTCGAGTGAATAGAAGTCGTTGACCAGGATGACCGAATCCACCGTGCACAGGCGCAGAGATTCGATGAGCGTGCTGTACCAGACGAGCGGCGGGATCTCGAAGCAGCCGACGCGCTCAGCGAGGTCGATGGAGGGACGTACTCCTCCCGAGCGCCGATGATTGTGCGTGCGCTGCTCGGCATCCGGACGGGTTCCGGCCCGGCGGTCGGCCTCTTCCGTCAAGTTGCCCTCCAGATAGGCCACCCAGTTGGCAGCGGCACGCCGCTGCCAGTGCTGGGACATGCCGCGCGTTTCCCGGCGCCAGCAGTCGGCGAAGGCCAACACGATCGGTGCGGCGCCGGGCGAGGGGACCGTTCCTGGCCGCTGGTGGAGCAGGTCAATGAGCTGCTCGCACGCCGTGACCGCTGCCGCGGGAACGGTGCCCTCAGGGACGTCGAACTGGTCGTCGAAGAGGAAGAACCAGCCCATGACGTCGAAGGCAAGGTCCAAGTCTTCTCCGACGGCTTCCGGGCAGATATAGGCCGAGAGCTCAGCGACCTGGGAGAACGCATAGCGCCAGGCCATCTTGTCGCCGGTGACCAGATGCTGTCTGCGTACCCAGGCCAGGTTGCGCTCCCGGGCACCGGCCCGGTCGGGATTGGCAGGGAGAGCCGGGATCGGCATGGCGAAGGAGAGTTCCTGCGGCATGGGTGGAGCTCCAGGGGATTCCTCAGAAGTGGCCCAGCAGGCCCAGCACCCACGACGGTTCGACGTCCGCCCCTGCCGGGCCGCGCCAAGGGCGCGTGCTGCGGCGAGAAACTACGCTCGTAGCCCTATTGACACCCAATCCCCGTACGAGGGCAAGCGTTTTCCTGCACCATAACCCGGGCGCTTGGAGCACACCTTCCCTCAGCCGCGCACCCCTCGCACGCCGCATGTCGCCCCAATACGCCCCTACACCTCCGCCCCACCTGGGCTGACCGACCCGTGCACCCATCACCGCCGGGGCAGCTCGAAGAAACCTATGGCCCACAATCCGCAGAAACCACGCCGCGGGCGGCTATCACAACTCCGGTCAAGACGCCTGGGTAACCGGTGGAGCAGGGGTGAATGTTCGGTTGTCACGCAAGAGCGCCCACAGCACACTGGCGCGTCGGCGGGCGAGTGCGATGACAGCCTGGACGTGCTTGCAGCCTTCGCCACGCTTCTTCAAGTAGAAGTCCCTGTTCGGGCCTTCGCGGATGATGCTGGTCTGCGCAGAAAGGTAGAACACCCTTCGCAGGCGCCGACTGTAGCGCTTGGGGCGGTGCAGATTGCCGGTGCGACGGCCCGAGTCCCTCGGCACGGGTACCAGCCCAGCCGCGGAGGACAGGTGGCCGGCGTCCGCGTAGGACGACAGGTCACCGGCGGCCACCACGAACTCTGCACCGAGTATCGGGCCCATACCAGGCAATGACTCGATGATCTCCGCCTGCGGATGTGTACGGAATGTCTCCCGAATCTGCCGGTCGACGCGCTTGAGCCGGCTGTCCATGGCCAGGATCTGGGCTGCCAGATCAACGACGATCTGTGCAGCGACATCCTCGCCGGGCAGCGAGGTGTACTGAGCCTGAGCAGCCTCCACGGCGGTGGCAGCGACCATGGCCGCTCCACGGACGCCCCGCTTGGCAAGCCAGGCCGTCAACCTGGCCCGGCCGCGACGACGGATGTCGGCGGGAATCTGGTATCCGGTCAGCAGGATGAGAGCACCCTTGTGGTCCGAGTAATCGAAGGCCCGCTCCACTGCAGGGAAGATGCCACTGAGCACATCACGCAACCGATTGATCATCCGCACCCTGTCCGCAACCAGATGCGACCGGTGCGCGGTCAGTAGGGCAAGGTCGGCGCCCAATTGAGCAGGTACCCCGATGAACGCGAAGTCCTGGCGGTGGCGGGCCGTTTCAGCAATTACGTAGGCGTCGCGGGCGTCGGTCTTGGCTTCGCCTCGGTAGGCGCCAGCCATGCGGTTGACGGTACGACCCGGCACGTAGACGGCGCGTTGACCGTGAGCGGCGAGCAGTGCCAGCAGCAAGGCCGAAGCCGTGCCAGAGATATCCGCTGCCCAGCGCACGTCATTCGCCAGGTCCAGGATTTCGCCCAGTGCCGTGAGGATTGCTGATTCATCGTTGTCGATCTTCTTCGACCACAGGGTCGCCCCTGTGTCGTCAACCACCGCTGCCCAGTGATGGCCCTTGCCCGCGTCGATCCCACACCAGACTTGGCCAAACCGCTTACTCACTCGCCCGCTCCTCGTTCCGCCCAGTCCGGTTGGCTCGAGGAACGCCCCGCTGTCCGCTCCGTAAACAGCGACCGCACAAGGCGCGCACATCTCAATCAGCAGCCCGGGCGCCCCAGAGAACCGGACGGCCACTCCTCGCGAGCTACTGAAGGCAGGGCCTACTCAGCCACGTCCGGTCCTCCGGGCCGCCTAACAACTTACGGAGCCCTACTGGGCCAAGGACGCGGCCCAACACCTGTCCGCCCAAGGCATCACCGTAGAGATCACGCCTCGGCTCCAGGGGGCCATGGACGAGGAACGGATCTGGGCGAACGATCCGATGCCCTGGTGCACCCGCAGCGAGATCCGCGAGATCTCCAACGAGGCCCGGAAGATCCACGACGACACCCGCAACGGCCCATCTCCTCATCCACGCCCACGCCCACGCCCACGGCTTCTCCCGGTAGTTCCTGACACTCTCAGCAAAGAGCGGCTTCGTAGGGGCGCTGAGCACCGTGAGCGGGATCTGTCGTTACCTCCGATGGTTGTGAGTTCTCTCAGCCGGAGGGGTAGTGGATCTGTTCTTCGTCAGTCCAGCCGCGTACAGGAGCGGCCTGAGTTGTACGACAGGGTCGGAGAGGAAGCCGTACGACGGCTGGACTTCGGAGCCCTGCCGGATCGTCTGCCGGTGTTCGTGGACGAAGAACTATCGCTACTCGACCAACCTGCAGGTCGTGATCGACACCAACAGCCGCCTGGTGATGGCGATTGACCTGCCCCTGCCGGCCGCCGCAATGACTGCCGGGCCTTCACCGAGTCCGGCGTCGACCGGGCTCGCTCTGTCTCTCATGTGCTGTCTTCACTAAGGCGGTCGACTGCCCAGGGCAGGAGCTCCTTGGCCACCGCAAGGCTGAACGGCCTCACCAGTGAACGAAGTTCGGCGCAGGCGGAAGGGCCGAGCGTGATGTAAGGGAGGGCCGCCAGTCTGTCGGTGGTGTGCTCGATCTCCGCCCTGCGCCGCATACCGTCCTCGGTCAAGGTCAGGTGGGGTCCATCGTCGAGCCATCCGCGCTCACGCAGGTTCTGTACGGCCTGCCCCCACTGCTCAGGCGTCCATGCCCGCGAGTCGCGCAGCACCTCTGCGCCGATGTCGCCTGTGGCAGCGTGCGTGACGAGAGCCTCGAGCCCGCTCAGTCCGGCAGCCAGGAGTGCCGCCACGTGACCGTCGCCACGGAACTCCCGCAGCAGGGTCTGCGCGTGCCAGAGCACGAGGTGGGGTGCGCTCGGCCACGGCAGTGCGGCGTGCGCGGCGAAGAGCGGGCGGCCTTGTGGCTGACGCATGGCTACTTCAGCAGCGGTACGGGCCAGGTCCGCTGCGCGGGCCAGTGCCGGTGAGGAGATGTCCGCGCCGAGGATGCGGCGGAGCGTGGCGTCGATCCCGGCGAGCCGGGCGGCGGTGAACTGCTGCGGCGTGGCAGCCTCCCATGCCGCGGGTATGGCTCGGCGCACCAGTTGGGGATTGAAGTTGTAGAACGTGGCAATGACCAGATCCGCCGGAGCGGCGCCGAGTGCGGCGGAGCGGGACGCGAAGTACCCCGCCCTGGCGTCCACGCCCAACTCGGCGTACTTGCCTGTGGATTCGGGCGAGAAGTAGACGGCCCCGTGGTAGGGCTCAAGGGTTCTCCACGTCTGGCGTGCGAGGGCCAGGCTGTCGCGGTCCGCGTTCTGCGTCATGGGGGGTCGCCGTCCTGTGGCGGATGAAGCGCTGCTGTTCATCGAGCACGCGACGGCGTGTGGGGCACGCCCATTCGTACCGTCTAGTCGGTACGTTATCGGAGAGCGGCTCCAGGGGCTACCGCCCTGCAACCAGTTCTCTCCTGACCGAGAGGCGAATCCATCCGCGGTACGCGTCACCGCTGGTGCGGGCCCTGATGGTACTGACGCACCATCAGGTGGCTCGGTCGTCAAGAAACTCGGCCGCATGCCCGACGGCGGCGGCCACAGAACGCTGGGCCGCCGAGCCGACCGGGCAACCCGTGGCGGCATGGGCTTCGGTCAGGCGTCCGAGGCGGCTGCGGGACGGTCTCCCGGCCGATCGACACCCTCGCCGCCGCGGGCGAGGAGGCGCACTGGGCCGCGATCCGCGCTGATCCACGGCTTCCCTCACCGTCCATAATGCTGAGCGCCAGGGACCCTGCGGCGGGCCGCGTAGCCTCGCGCATTCGCTTGGTGTTGGCGAGCGTGTCCGACGAGGGGGGCGTTGATGGTGGGTCATGGTCCGGCGCGATTGTCGCGCCGTCGTGCACTGTTACTGCGATGAGCGCGTATCCAGCGCCGTTTGCCGCGATAGCACTTTCATACTCCTGTTGAAATATCAACTGAATAGGCCGCAGCATGTGCGGAGGTTCGGTCGCCGCTCTGGTGGAAGAGGGGGTGGGGTGATGGGAGTCGTCGTTCGCGGCGGTGCAGAAACTCAGTCCCTGGACGGCAATGCAGATAACCCGTGCAGAGGTGCTCAAGTCCGAGGCCGTGATCGCGCCGGCACAGGGATCGAAATGTGCGCTCACCGGGGGTGAGTGGTCCTCCCCGTACCACGACCGGTACATCCAGGGCCCGCGCGGCCTCGACATCGACCATGTCGTATCTGTAACTACCGGATGAATCAGCGATGTTCAGGTAGGTCAGAACGTTGATGACATACCGCTGACAGCCTGACCGGGGGTGCACCGATTCATCGTCCGAGGCTGCGAGCCGTTCACCGGATCTGCCGATGAGAGGGCGCGAGCCTCCTGCGAGCAACCGCGCGGTCCGGCCAGGGATTGCGAGCCCGTTGTCTATACCTTGCTCGCCACCACCATGTAGTTCTCGGCCTCAGGGTTGAACGTGCTCATGGCTGCGGAGCCAGAGCATCGCACCGCACAGGTGGAGCCCGGCCTCGTAGCTCTGCGAGGTCTTGTCGAAGCGGGTCGCTATGCCGCGCCAGTTCCGCAGGCGGTTGACACACCGCTCCACGGTGTTGCGTTCGGTGCACAAGTCCGCGTCCTGGCTGACGGGGCGGCCGCCGCGCTTGCCGCGCTTCCTGCGGTTGGCGGCCCGGTCCACCTTCTCCGGGATCACCCCGCGGATCCCCCGTCCGCAGGTAGCGGCGGTTGCCGCGGTTGCGGCGGGAGGAGTACGCCTTGCCGGCGGCCACCGCGTACGGCCGGCTCTTCGAGCGTCCGACCGGGCCGCGGACCTTGATTCGCTCCAGGACCGGGACGAACTGCGGGCTGTCGCCGGCTTGTCCGGGCGTGGGGACGAACGCCAGCGGGCGGCAGCGCCGGTCGTCCGCCAGATGGATATTGTTGGTCACCCGCCTCGGGAGCGCCCCGGTCCAGCAGCCTTCAAGCGGGCGCGGTGCCGTCGGCGGGCCGGGCGCCGTTCAGCGCGGCCGTCGGCGTCGGACTGTCCCTCTCGCGGCTCCTGTTCCATCGGGGCGCCCCCTTTTCAGACTCCAGGGCCGCCTCCAGGGCTGCCAACTGCTCCGCATCGAGGATCATCCCGGCGGCGTGCTGGTGGGCCCGAGACGTCGCGGAATCCACCCTGAGCAGGCCCATGTCGGTCTCACGCGCGCGGCTGCTTCGGCGATCAACGCCTCCATCAACTGCTGGAAGGCTCCCTGCCCCACCCAGATGCGGAAGCGGTCGTAAGTGCTCTGCCAGGGCCCGAACTCGTTCGACAGGTCGCGCCAAGGGCTGCCGGTGCGGAAGCGCCACATCACCGCGTTGAAGTCCCGCAGGTCGAGCCCGAGTGCGGCGATCGGGAGATGAGGCTCGATCAGGGCCCGCTGCTCGTCGGTGAGATCGCCTCGGGCCGTGACTGACGACCTATCAAGACCGGGCCTCGGTACGCAGACGATCCACCGAATCGTGATCCGAACTCCAGACAGGACCTAGTCGGCCCCGACCACCGCGATGTCGTGCGGCGACCGCGGATCGATTTCGTAGTGGGTTCCGAACTGGCTGCTGAAGCCGATCACCCGCACCCTCTGCCCCTGCTTCAGGCCGGAGACGTCGATGCCCGTCTGCACATTGACGAAGACCGGCACGGGGCCCGAACCGTCGTCGACGGACAGCTTGTACCCGTAGGGGAGGTCGCTCGTGGGTGCCTGAGTGATCCTGCCGACGACCTTGACGAGCTGCCCCTCGGTGGCCTCGCCGACCCCGGCGGTGCCGACCCGCTCCGGCCTCACCGGCCAGTCCTTGTGACCGAGCTCGACATCGGAAGGATCTGCCGGGACCAGGGTCAGCAGTCCGGAGCTGTTCCGCAGCGTGCCGGTGATGCGTGCGCGCCGATACGGGTACGCATGCACGTCGCTGTGCAGGCTGACGTAGATACCGGCGGTCCTGTCCTGGAGCCCGAATCCCTTGTCGCCGAAGCTGGATTCGAAGGCACCGGAGGGAGTCGTCACCGAGCCCGCCACGGTGACCACTGTCCCGACCGGCAGGCCGCGGGCCTGGGCGATCGAGATCGTCTTCGCCTGCAGTGCGGCGACTGCCGAACCGGTCTCCAGCACGGGCGCCACCATCAGGGCGAGCAGGGGTGCGAAGAGCAGCATGAGAAGCCGACGGGTCAAGCCCATGAATGCACTGTCCTTTCCGAAAACCGATACCTCCCAAGTGTGCGTGCACGCCGCGCACTTCACACACACGCGCAACGGCACCCTCATGCCGGTCGGCGACCGCACGGTGGGCACGTCCTCACGCACCTACCGGTTCTCGGCGAACGTGCAGGCCATCGTCGACGCGGACACGCGCCCGGTGGTGGCCCCCGCACGCCCGGTGCGGGGCACGACCGCGGATGCGAAACGTCACCGTGCTCGGCGACGGTCGCCTACATCAACACCGCCTGATCGTCCCGCACCGCGAACGGCCCGGACGGCCGCTGCTGAAGGGCGAGGAAGAGGACAACGCCGCGCACCGCAGGGTCCGCGCCCGCGTCGAGCACGTCGTCGGTGGGATGAAGAACTACAAGATCCTGCGCGACTGCCGGCAACACGGCGACGGCCTCCATCACGCCGTCCAGGCCGTCGCCCGCATGCACAACCCCGCCCTCGCCGCATGACCAGATGCGTCAACAGCCCAGCTAGGCCGCCTGTTCAGAGCCTTCTGCAACACCCTTTAAGCCTGTCGCCGAAGCACGCACAATAATCCGCAATCTGCTGTCCGAAGGAGCGCCTTCTTGACCACTCTCGCCGTCACCGGGCACATGGACCTGACCGAAGACAGCGTGCCACTGGTGCGCAACGCGCTACGTGAGGCTCTCAAGCCCTACGCGGCCGAGGGAAGTCTGGTGGGTGTCTCGTGTATCGCGAAGGGCAGCGACTCCATTTTCGCTGAAGTCGTCCTGGACCTCGGGGGCAGCCTGGTCGCGGTGATCCCCTCGAAGGACTACCGGCAGAACAAGGTCAAGCCCGACCACGCCGCCACCTTCGACCGGCCCATCGACGCCGCAGACAAAGTCCTCGTCCTCGACAACGAGACGGCGAACCGGGCCGCCTACGAGGACGCCAACCGCACCATGCTGCAGCACGCCGAGCGTCTGGTCGCCGTGTGGAACGGCGAGCCGCCGTCAGGCAAGGGAGGCACCGCGGACACCGTCCTGGAGGCGCGCGACGCCGGTCTTCCCGTAGATGTGGTGTGGCCGCAGGGCGCTGCACGGACCAACTGACCTGTACGTCTCCCCCAGCCGTGCCTACGACCACCCGCGCATCGCCGCCGGGACCGGCACTCTGCTGGAGGAAATCCGCCACCACATCCCCGACCCGGACACCGCGGTGGTCGCGGTCGGCGGCGGCCTGTTCGCCGGAGTGGCCACCGGCGCCCAACACCACGGCACCCGTACCGTCGCGGTCGAACCCGAGAACTGCCGCGCGCGCAACGCCGCCCTCCAGTCCGGTTCCGTCATCGACGCCACCGTGGACTCGATCGCCGCCGACTCCCTCGGCGCACGCCGCACCTCCCAGATGGCCCTGCCCGCCGCCCGGCAAGACCGCGTCCACTCCGTGCTCGTGCCGGATATCGAGATCATCCGCGTCCGGCAAGCACTCCGGGACCACCGCAAGGTACCGGTCTACGGCGCGGCAACCGCGCTGGCCGCCCTCACCGCGCGCCGCCCAGCCATGCACCGACCGGGACCTGCTGTCCCTGCCGACCGTCCCCAGTCGCAGCTACCGGCCCGGCAACGGCGAGCAGGTCTGCGTGGTGCTGTGCGGGTCCAACCCCGAAGAGCTGGCTTTTCATGATCAGCACCGGTTCACCTCCGCTCGCGCGGAGAGCACCTCGTCATTCCACTCTGTGGGGGGGGTCATCAAAGATTCCCCACGTAAGGCCAGTTGGAATGTGGTTCTCGGCGATCGTAAGCGGAGACTCGGCGCATCTCCGGGAGTGCGTACGTGCGTGCGCTCAGAAGGCATGGTGGGAGTCCGCTTCCGTGAATCCGGAAACGGTCTTGCTTCGTGGAGCGTCGCGGTCAGGCGCCTTGCGGATGGAGGTCGAGTGCGAGGTACGGGGCGAGTGCGTGCAGGAAGTCCGGTGCGTCGAAGATCTCGCCGGCGGAGGCGACGCCGAGCGTCTTGGTGCGGCCGGTCAGGACGCGTTCGAGGGCCTCGGCGACGAGGGGTGCGGTGACGGCGTAGATGTCCTGGCCGCCGGCCGTGGCCCGGCGTTCGACTCCGCCGGAGCGTACGACGGCGTCGACGAGGAAGGTCTGGTCCGAGCGCCCGCTCGGGTCGGCGGCGGTCGGGGCCGGTGTGTGGGGGGCGGCGACGTCACGGACCGCCTCAACGGTCATGTAGGTGGTCACGTCGGGGATGGACAGGTGCTGGGGAACGGTGACGACGTCCGCCATCGTGAACTCGCCGATCACCTCCCGGACT
This sequence comes from Streptomyces sp. NPDC001492, assembly GCF_053597275.1. NCBI lineage: Bacteria > Bacillati > Actinomycetota > Actinomycetes > Kitasatosporales > Streptomycetaceae > Streptomyces > Streptomyces sp. NPDC001492. The sequence goes on from NZ_JBSFHW010000025.1 coordinate 35,521, forward strand.
CCCATCGGTTCCGGGAAGGTCCACTGAAGGGCGGGCGCGGCGTCGGTACGCCGCTCCCACTGGCCGCCGCTGTAGCGCAGGCGGACGCCGCCGCGGCGCTCGCGGGAGACGGCACCGGACAGGCGGGTGCCGGCGGTGGGGTGCCAGCTGCTGAGCGCGTAGGCGATGTGGGCCTCGTCGGCTGCGGTCCAGTCGCCCATCGCCGCGGTGGCCAGCAGGTCGCCGAGGCCGCCGAAGAAGGCCATGGCCGGGACGATCACCGCTCCCGCTTCCCGGGCTCGGTCCTGGTAGTGGGCGAAGGTGTCGAGGTTGGCCTCAAGCTCGGCGGCCACGTCCAGGTACGGGATCTTCGCACGGAGCGCGGCCTCGATCACGGGACCGGTGGTCGTCGCGAAGGGGCCCGCGCAGTTGATGACCGCCACTGCGCCCGCCAGGGCCCGGTCCAGCGACGCCGCATCCTCGGCCGACGCCACCCGGGCCTCAAGACCGAGCTCGTCGGCCAGCTCCCGCAGCGCCTGGGTGTTGCGGCCGGAGGGCACCGGGACGTATCCGCGCGCGGTCAGCTCCGCGACCACGAACCGCCCGGTGTGACCGTACGCGCCGAACACCGCCACCAGCTGGCCTGACCCCATGAGACTGCCCCCGTTGCACTGGAACACCCGCCGCGATGTCGATCCGCCGCGGCCTGACATCCACATCCTGTCCTCGTGGCAGCGCCCCGTACGAGTGTCGGAAACGACAGGGCGCGTACAGTTTCGGACATGCCCACCGTCGCGCTGGCCGTCACCGACGGCATGCTCCACTACGAACTGTCCGTGGCCATCGAGATCTTCGGCGCTGACCTGACCCACATCGTGGACCCCTGGTACGACTTCGCCGTCTGCGGAAGCGGTCCGGTGCACATCGACCGCTTCCGCCTGGCGCCCGACCACGGACTCGACCATCTCGCGCACGCCGACACGGTGATCGTCCCCGGCTGGGCCGACGCCGACCGTGAACCGCCCGGCGACCTGGTCCAGGCTGTGCGCACCGCCCACGAGGCCGGCGCCCGCGTGGCCTCGCTGTGCACGGGCGCCTTCGTCCTGGGCGCGGCCGGACTGCTCGACGGCAAGCGCGCCACCACCCACTGGGCCCACACCCGGGAACTGGCCCGGCGCCACCCGGCGGCCACGGTGGATCCGGACGTCCTCTACGTCGACAACGGCGACGTCCTCACCTCCGCGGGCAAGGCCGCCGCCATGGACCTGTGCCTGCATCTGGTCCGCCTCGACCAAGGCTCGGCCATCGCCAACAAGATCGCCCGCCGGCTGGTCATCCCACCCCACCGCGACGGCGGCCAGGCCCAGTTCATCGCAACACCCCTGCCCGAGCCCGGCAACCACCCCCTGGGCGGACTCTTCCCCTGGGCACTGGAACGACTGGACCAACCGCTCACCGTGGAGGACCTGGCCCGCCAGGCCCGCATGAGTTCACGCCACCTCGCCCGTCACTTCAAACACCTCACCGGCACCACCCCACTGCAGTGGCTCCACACCCAGCGCATCCGCCACGCCCAGGAACTCCTGGAAACCACCAACGCCACCGTCGACACCATCGCCACAGCCACCGGCATGGGCACCGCCACCACCCTGCGCCGCCACTTCCACCGCAGCGTCGGCGTCCCGCCCGACACCTACCGCCGCACCTTCCGCCCCCAAGAGCCAGTCCCAAGCCCGCATGGCGGAAGCTGACACTTCACGGTCAGCGTGTGGGTAACCTCGCCTCTTCATGTTGGTCGCCGCATACCCGGTTGACACTTACCTAACCCGGACGATCTTGCTGAACGAGCCGGAAGGACTGCAGGGCTTCGTCGCTCGAAGGAGTGCAAACCACCGTGTGCCAGGCGGCAGTCAGCGAGAGGTCATCCTCTTCGTCTGGAGCGTACTGGGTGGAGTAGCCGGGTTGATCGGCACGATCGTCGGGATCATTGCCTACCTCTTCCCGCGCGGCTGAGGACACTGGTGACAGTGCCGTAGCGCACGAGTTCGGATCGCATCTGTTCATTGTCCAAGGTGAGGACCTGGACGCATTGGGCAAGGGCGTCGACGGACCGGCGAAGATCGGTGATCTCTTCGTGGCGGACACACGAGCCGACAGCTCCGCCCGGTAGGCAGTGCCGTCGTCGAAGGCGTCGTGCACCCCCAGGAGTGCGGCCGGTGCCCGTCGAGTTCTCCGAGGGCGTGCTGTGCGTCTTGGGCGCCGTCCCCCTGCTTCCCCGACGCCTTGTCCGCCGGGGCCGACACCAGCCCGAGCCACGCCGGGGCGCCGGCGGAGGTACGGGCCGGGCGCACCCAGGGTGCGCCCGGCCCAACCCCGGAACTCCCCGCCCGGCCCGGCTCGTACGTCCGGGGCCTTGGCGGCGCGGGCATGGTGGGCGCGCATGCGGCGCTCGGTGTCGGGATCAGGGGGAGGCGAGTACACCAGTGATCTGCCGCAACTTGGCCGCGGTGAGAGCGGGTTGAGCAACGGCGTCGGCCGCCGCCTTCCAGTGTGGCGCACCGTAGGCGGCCAGAAGGACGTCCGTCACTCCTGGGCATGACGCGCCGACGAGGACGCACCCCCGTGCGGGGTCCTGGCCCGGCCGGATGAGGTCGGCGAGCTCCTGGTCGACCATGCCGGGGAGCTCCCACCGTGCAGTGGGGCCGACGCCATCACCCGCAGGCTCGCGTCGGCGGCGGCCGGGAGCGGGCCCTAGCCGTGAAGGGCCTACGCGACCGCTCCTCTTCGCCCCGCATCGTCTGCACCGAGCAGAGATCGTACGACGCGCCCTCTGCAGATGTAGTACACGTTCCCAGTGGTAAGAACGAGCACCCCCTCCCGGAATACCGCCGGCTGCCGCTGTACCCCACGCGGAGCACACAGCAGACACCGCCCATCGGGCCACCGCACCCGCATGCGGCGGCATCTTCATGGCCGGCTCGATCCTGTGGGGCATGGTCGCCAACGGCTACCGACCCCGACCGCTGACACGTGACCGGCGCACCGATCTGCCTGGCCGGCATGGCCGTGATCATGTGGGCGCCGCTGGGCCGATCGGGCGCCCTCAGGAGGGCTCGTCGGGCAGCAGCCCCAGCTGCCCCAGGAACTCCATCTCGTCGAAGTAGAGCCGGTAGTCCGCGATCCGCCCGGCCTCGTCGACGGTGGCCAGGTCCACCCCGCGGATCCTGACCTCCTTCTGCGTCGGAGGCAGCGTGTCCCCCGAGGGCAGCTGGATCGGCCCGGTGTTCCGGCCGCTGAAGAACCCCTCGTCTATCGCCGTGTTCCCGATCTCGTACGAGTGCACCGACTCGTACGACCCCTCCGGGATCGCGTCCGTCATCTGACGCCAGTACTCGGCGATGTTGTCGCGCCCGTGGATCTCCCCGCCGTCAGGGGTGAACGCGACCGCATCCGCTGCGTAGAGCTCGCCGATGGTCTTCGGGTCCGCGTGCGTGGTGACCGCCTCCGTGAGCCGGTCCATGACCTCACGTGCCTGCCCCATGATTCGCCTCCCGCGCTGAAGGATCACCCATCCCATCGTCCCACCGGAGCCCCGCCGAGGCCCACCGCAGAACCCGACCGCAACCCGTCCACGCGCCCGGCCCGCCTATCCCGGCCGGACAGGCATCCGACGGTCCCCACCGGACCACGCAAGAGGAACAGCCCATGGCCACTGGCGGCCGACGAAAGCGTGACCGCGCAGGCCGCCACCGGGCTGTGGTGCACCGGCCCGGCGTCGCCTTCAAGGCGATGACGGACGACCGATTCTGCAGGCGTGCGCCATGGCTACTCACCTTGCAGGAGCCGGGTCATTTTCTGGCCCATGTCGACGTCGCAGGTTTCGGCGGCGTGCTCGATCCACCCCAGCGCCGCCCAAACGCGGGCGATGCTCTCGGCCAGCACCACCTGTTCGTCGGTGCACAGGGCGCGTCCGCGCAGTCCGGGGACCACCCGGTTCGTGGCGGCCACGAAGGCGTGGCAGGCCCCGACCACGTCCAGGAACTCCGCTGTCAGTTCGAAGTGCCGGATGACCGGGGTGGATTCGGCGGTCCGCTCGAATTCCTCGTGGCCTTGGAGGCTCTGCTCGACCTGGGGGTGGTTGACCAACTGCCGGGCTCGGGAACGCGACCGGCGCCGCTCGCCCAGTTCCGCACGTCACGCCGACGCGATCGGCGTCGCCTGGCTCCCTTACCTGGTGCTGGTCTCTTGATCGGTGAGACGCCCGGTGAGGAAGGTTCGCTCGGCTTCGTTGCCGGTCAGTTCCAGCGGCTGCCGGTAGGCGGCCGCCGCCGCGTCCGTACGGCCCAGCCGTTGCAGCAGGTCCGCCTTGATTGCCGGCAGATACTGGTACCGGGCCGGCCGGCCGTCCTGCGCCAGCGCCTCGACCTGCGCCAGTGCGCTGGCCGGTCCATGGGTCATCGACACGGGCACGGTCCGGTTCAGCGCGACAACCGGTGAAGGCCACAGCGTCGCCAGCCTGTCGTAGAGTGCCACGATCTGCGGCCAGTCCGTCTCCCCCTACGTCGGCGCCCGGGCGTACAGCGAGGCGATCGCCGCCTGCAGCAGATAGCGCCCCGCACGGCCGCCACGCAGCCCGGCCACGATCAGTTCGTGCCCCTCGGCCGGCGCGGTGCGGTCCCACAACGAGCGGTCCTGCACGGCAAGTCGCAGCAGCCGGCCGTCTCCGCCAGTTCGGGCCGCGCGCCGGGCGTAGGTGACCAGGAGCAGCGCCAGCAGCCCACGCACCTCCGGCTCATCGGGCACCAAGTCGCGCAGCGTGCGGGCAAGGTGCAGCGCGCGGTCGGCCAGGTCGGTGCGCGTCGTCCAGGGCGAGCTCGTCGACGGCCTCCTCGGGCTCCACCAGCAGCGGCAGCTTCGAGCGGAACGTCCGCTCCCGCCGGACCGCGTCCATCGCCCGGCGCTTGGCCGCGGTGGTGAGCCACGCCGCAGGGATGCCTGGGATCCCATCGCGTTCCCAGGCCGACACCGCCGCGGCGTATGCCTCCTGCACGCACTCCTCGGCCAGGTCCAGGTCGCGGGCGACGCGTACCGTCGCGGCGAGCACGAAGGCCCACTCGCGCCGGTGCGCGTCGGCCACCGCCTGCCTCGCGTTGGTCGCAGCCGTCATCGGACGATGGGCGCGATCCCGCCCGCAACGGGGCGCACCTCCACACCGCCACGGCCCCACTGCACGGCGGGGTTACGACGTGCCAGCTCCAGCGCGGCGTCCAGGTCGGGAGCCTCGAGGATGCAGACGCCCGCGATGACTTCCTTGGAATCGAGGAAGGGCCCGTCGGTGACCACGTCACCGCGCAGCGAGGTGGCGGTGTCGGCGGAGTGCAGCGCATACGCCGCGATCATGGCGCCGGAGTCGACGAGGTCGTCGGCGTGTCGCTTACTCGCCGCCTGCTGCTCCGGGCTGTAGTCGCCGGCCGCAGAGCTGTCGAAGATGAGGATTGCCTACTGAGCCATGACGGGTCTCCTTGGCTGTGTGTCTGGTCGGTACGCCTCTACGTCGGACGGGCGACGCGAAATCGACAGACCCTACGCGAACTTTCCCGGACGCCCTCGGCCTGTCACGCCCAGATACCTCAGCCGTGTGGGTCGGGATCTGCGCCCATGTTCGATCTTCACCGGGTGGGAGCTCTCGACGCCTTTGTGGAGGCCTCCGATAGGATGCGGCGCTCAATTCAACCGTGATCAAGCATGGAGGGGGCGCGGGATGCTATTGACGTGCCGGATTTGTCGGCAGCGTGGGGTTGCCTTTGACGGGATCAAAGGAATGTGTCCGGTCTGTCAGCAGAAGAACGACGCGGCGAAGCCGCCTCAGCGCCGCGGGCGCAACGACAAGGCGGCGTTGCTGATCCAGTCCAAGGTGAGCCCCGGGCGGGTCTCGCTGTCGGGCCCGCTGCTTGTGGTACTGGCTGCAGCCACCGTTGCCATCTTCACCGAAATGGCCCGGTTTTTCGCCGAGCGTACGCGGGCCCATCAATGGGCCTTGGCCGCCGCTCACCGTGGCTTTGACCGGCAGGCTGTGCACAGCGCACTCCGGACGATCAACACCACGGACATGTTGCGCTTCTTCGCTTTCATGGCAGTTCTGTATACCTACCAGCGGTGGGTGCGTGCCGGCCACGCCAACGCCATGACACGCAGCGACATCGGGCTGGGATGGCTCAGGGCCCTGCCGGGCGGCCGCGGAGTCGTCTGGACCTACGGCGCGTGGTTCCTGTCGGTTTTCGCCGCGTTCTACGTCTCGTTCGTGGTCAGCTCCGACCTCCAGACGCCCGGCGATTACGAGACCGCGGCGGACGTCGACGCCGGCTACAGCCTGGTCCGCATAGTCCTGGCCGTACTGCTGAGCGTGTTCGTCGTGCAATTGACCCTTGGGCTGAACAAGCTGCTGGCCACGCCTCAGACGACGGACGTGACCGACCGGCCCGTCGAGCTGCAGACCAGCGACGAGGACTAAGCTCGGGTTTCAACCTCGCCGTGTGTTGTGGGAATTGCCAGGGTCCATCTCGCACGCGAGGCGTGCGAGATAGGCGTCGAGGGGTTGAACACGTCCCGGGAAGGCTTCCTGGAGGTCCCACCAGTGCATGGCGGCGATCTCCTCATTGGCGCGGAAGTGCTGAATCGCGGTGGTGCGGCCTGCGAACAGTGCCGCGTACTCGGCTCGCTCCCCGGGTGCGAGTATGAAGCTCGCGTAACCGATGAACCGCAGTGGCCCGTTGGGCTCCTGGCCGCTCTCCTCCAGCAACTCGCGTACGGCCGCCTGACGAGGAGATTCCCCTTCCTCGATACGTCCGCCCGGCAGTTCCCACCGCTGGCGGAATCGATCGAAGACCATGAGGACGCGGTCGGCGTGCCACAGGGCGACCAATGCCGCCGGCAGTGGCGCGTCACTCGGTGGCGCTGCCTCTGTCCCGCGGGCGAACGCGACCAACGCGTTGCCGCGATCGTCAACCGAGAGCGGTGGGTCCGTGGAATCAAACACCTGGCTATGATTCCCGGTCCGCCGCCGCAGCATCCGATCCGATCGCACGAGGGTGAGATACCGCCTCGCGGGCGAAGAAGGTCGGGGACACCGCTCCTACGGGAGTTCTCTTCGCCGGTGTTCGCACACCTCTGTGTGCGGCTGGCCGATCCAGCCGCACACCCTGTGACCTACTGCAACGCACCCCATACAGGTCTTCGAGCGGCAGGAAGAGGTTAAAACTCAAGCTGAGCTTGTCTTTTACCTCTGAGGCCGTCGCGCTCGATGATGCTCTCAGGGCGTCTGGTCGTTTTCCCGACGTCGTAGTGGGTCGCGAGGCGGCGATTCTTGGAGCCAAGTGGTCTTCCTGGTCCGGGTGTTGACGGTTTCGGTGCACGGGACGGGCAGTGCAGGTGCGGGCGGAGGTTCCGGAACCCTCGGCGGACTCGGGCCGGGGTGAGTCGTGCGGGCACGGCCGGCTCCTCCCAGCGCTGACGGAGGTCCGCTGCGGCTTCGCGGGTGAGCCGGAGCTGGGTGTGGGCGGCGATGATCAGCCACGTCCAGCGGTCCCCCGCTTCGGGTGCGCGGAGTTTCGGACGGGTCCAGCCGAGGGTCTGTTCCATGGGCCGGAAGGTGCGCTCGACGTCGAACCTGCGCAGGAACACCTGCCGGCGGACATCGACGTCCTCGCCGCTCCGTCCGGTGGCCGACGACCAAAGCCAGAGCGGGAGCGGGTCTCCTCCGGCGGGCAGGCGTTCGACCTGGAGGCGGATCAACGTGCCCTCGATGACGGGGAGTTCGCCGCTGTGCTCGATCCAGGCAGAGCGGGTGGTCAGGCGGGGGTGGAGGCGGTCCCAGGCCATCGCGCGGGCGGTGCCGTACCGGTTGGTGACCTGGACCGTCGCTGCATCCGGCTCGCCCCACGTCTGTGGCTTGGCACAGCGGAACTCCTTGCCGTGCCTCGGCGGTCGCCCGCCCTGGGGGCAGGACATGGGAACCCGTACGCGAGTCCACGAGTCATAGGGATTCGTGTGCGAGTTGACGGCTACGGACCGGACGTCACCGAGAGCGCCAGGGGGAACGGGGCACAGCCTGGAGCCTGCGTCCTGGCTGGCCGGGTGGTCGTCTGAGGAGCGGCAACTTCGGCAAAAAAACCGAGCCGTTGCTTTCGTGGTGGTGTGCTTCGCCGCTGGGACATCGCGCGCGATGTGCCCTTGTTAACTCGGCCGGCCGGACAGCGCGGTGCGATCTGGGGCCGGCACCCAGCACGCAGGGCCTGGTGCGGCCGCTCAGTCCGGCTGAGGTTGCGGCTTGCCGCAACGGTGCCACGATGGAAACACGGAGTACAAGGGAGAGGGGCATGCCGTTCGGACGTCGATTCCTGAACGGTGCGACCCAGCCGACGGCGGGGCGCCGGTCGACCTGACTCAACATAGCTGCGCCGCGCCCTCCCGGCGTCGAAACGGGTACCAGGAGCGACGGCCACGGGCCGGACCACCAGCCGATGGGGTCTCCTGCGAGATACGCCACGACGGCGCATATCAACAGCGGCGGCCCGACAAGAGCGTGACGACCCAGTGGTTGCTGCCCAAGGTCAGCACCCGCGACGCCAAGACGACGCCGCTGCTGCCGCCCGGGGAAGGATTCGGCGATGACCCACCCCTTACCGCCCCCACATCGCTGGCGTTCTGGGGACGAGGCGTCGGCGGAAGCTGGCAGGTGACAGTCCCGCAACAGCAGTTCGACACAGGACTGAAGCTGAACGGACTCACCCGGATCCAAGCGTGGATCGGATGCCAGTTTCTCCACGGTTGACCGATCGCGGCACGATCGGCGAGATGACCGATGGGCGACTGCCTTGAGGTCTCGACGGCGATCGATGGGCCGGACGCTACGCGCCAACAAGGGCATGGGTTTGTACCAGTTGAGAAACGCGAGATGGGAGATGCGCAATGACAGAGATCGACCCGGCTGTAGTGGACTCGAACGCGTCCAGCGCTACGATCCTTGCAACGATATTCAACAAATCAAGTCGTACTATCGCCACGGGCGGCACAGTGCGACTTACGGCAGCTCCCTTTGGGACCGGAAATTTCACTGATGGGACTTTCGGCTCGATCGCGCCAGGGGGACAAGAGACGCAGCTTATCAATTGGGATTTGGAGCGAGACGATATCCATACCCATATCCGACGGCCGCCCACTATTTCCTTTCAGCGGAAGGGGGCGGGGCCTGCTCAGGCGGAACCGGTGAAAATCCAGAAGGAATCACAGGAGTCCGATTCTCCATATTCGACTCTGACTGGTCATAACTGCGCCGATCCTGAATAGAGGGGCACTGGCTCCCCGAAACAGGAGAATAGCGTTCACCCCACTCGCCAGAGCCGATGCGTCCTTCACGGCACTCGCAGCACTATGATCATGGTTGGCGATAAGCACCTAATCCCCTGGCTTCCCGTACTGCGGAGTTCCCGAGACGGTGTGCCTGGAGTAAATGGCGGTCCCGTCCGGAGTTAGCGAGGAGATCATGTCTACTTCGTCATTTCAAATGTCGAGCTTCACTCCTGTTGACGGTAAGATTGTCAATCAAAGCTCGACCTCTGTATCGTTCTCATTCTCTAGCGCATACGTAACACATATCAGCGTCGACACATGGTCCGAGGATGACCAAGGCGCAACCTACACTGATAGGCAAGAAACGGATACGAACGGCACCGATGATGTGGGCTTGTCGTTTGCCGTGCCCGCCGCCGTTGACCTCCACTACAAGATTACGGTCAGTGGCGACCCCGGCTCCAATAATATTGTCCACGTCCGCATCGAATGGTGACTCGTCAGCATTCCGTGTGCCATCCCAGCCCCGACAGGGCTTGATCAAGTTCCGTGAGTGTCTGGGTTGTTGGTGATGCCCAGGATGGCGAGTGCTCGTACGGGTTCGTGGCGAATGGCACGGGTGGCCTTGGCGATGTTGTCGGCTCCGAGGATCTTCAGGGTGCCGATGGCGAGGTTCCGGATGGTGGCCATGGCGCGGGGTGCAGTGCCTGTGTGAATGGTCGAGGCGTCCTCAGCGAACGTGACATCTCGGATGTACTTGCGGCGGCGGTGGACCCGGATGGCGAGGTGGGCGTGGGGGAAAGCGATGCCGCCGAGGTTGTCGGCGATAGCGCGGGTTTTGATCGAGCGGGACTCGCGGCGGCCGTGGGCGGAGGCGGTGTGTTGGACCTTGATCGAGGTCCAGGGCAGGGCGGCGAGTTGGGCGTAGGTGGTGGGCTAGTTGGTCTTGATGACGGCGATGTAGTGGGCCTTCTTCGTCTCGACCAACCAGGTGATGTTGGCCTTCACCGAGTGGAGGGCATCGAAGGTGACGACGGTGTCGGCGAGGTCGAGCGGTGCCAGCAGGGGTTTGAAGTGGCGCACTTCGTTGGTCTTCGCACCGACTTCGACCTGGGCAATCGTGGCGACGCGGTCGTAGGTGACCCCCGAGAGCAGGTGGCGCCGCGGCGCGGCCAGGCGGGCTGAGCCCGTGAGGGCCTTGCCGTCCACGGCGATGATCTGCCGCGATCGGGTCTCGGCCATGTCCGCGGACGCGGTGATGCGGTGCCGGTCTGCCAGGTAGGCGCCCACAACCTGGTCCAGGGCGTCCCCGTCAAGTGCCTGAAGGACGCGTCCGAGAGTGACCGGCTTGGGGCTGCGCCGCCAGCCGAGCAGGTGACGGCGTACCCCGAGGGATGCCAGCAGCGAGTTCGTGGCCCGCTCGCCGAACTCGGCGAGTTCATCGATGCTCTTCGCACCGCAGACGGCCGCGCAAGCACACATCAGCAAGATCGCCGTCAGCGAGTACCACCGGCCCCGGCGTGAGGGCGGATCCGGAACCGCTTCGAGGTAGGGGCCCAGGTCAGCGATCCGGTCCGCATCCAGCGGCCCCAGCTTCTCCACCACGGCAGGGATGGGGGAAGCTGCAACAGCAGGCACGGGACGTCCTCGTGATCATCTGGCTTCGACACCACAATGATCACGAACCCCCGTGCCTGCTCTGTCATCCGCCCCTACCGGCCTGATCGTCAACCCTCCACGCAAGCACGGAACTTGACGGAGCCTGGGGTCAGAGGACGTTGACCGCGCTCCAGGCCGCAGCCACGGTGGCGTACTCGGGGCTGGTGGCGCCGTAGAGGTCCTTCGCCGCGTTCAGGGTCGCGGTACGGGCGCCCTTGTAGTCCGTGGTGGAGGTCATGTAGACGGTCAGCGCCCGGTACCAGATGGCGGAGGCCTTCTGGTTGCCGATGCCGGTGACGGTGGAGCCGTTGTAGGTGGGGCTGTTGTAGGAGACGCCGTTGATGGTCTTGGCGCCGCTGCCCTCGCTCGCGAGGTAGAACCAGTGGTTGCCGACTCCCGAGGAGTTGTGCACGTCGAGCCGGCCGACGGACTTCGACCAGTAGTCGGCGGAGCGGCCGTCCAGGGACGGCTTGTCGAAGCGGCGCAGCCACGGCGGGGTGGACTGGTCGCTGAAGAGGTAGTCGGGGGTGTCGATCGGGTTGTTGGCGTACCACTCGACCATGGTGCCGAGGATGTCGCTGGTGGCCTCGTTCAGGCCGCCGGACTCCCCGCTGTAGCGCAGGTTGGCGGTGGCCGAGGTGACGCCGTGGGTCATCTCGTGGCCCATGGTGTCGAGGTCGACCTGCTCGGGGTCGGTGGTGCCGTCACCGTCGCCGGTCATCATGCAGAAGCAGGTGTCCGACCACTGGGCGTTGTCCCAGTTGGTGCCGACGTGGACGAAGACGGTGGCGCCGCGGCCGTCGTTCTTGATGCCGTTGCGGCCGAAGGTCGTCTTGTAGTAGTCGAACGTCTTCGCCGTGTTGGCGTGCGCGTCGACGGCGGCGGTGGCCCGGTCGGTGGAGAACTTCCTGCCGTCGCCCCAGATGTTGTCGGCGTCGGTGAACAGGGTCCCGGAGGAGCTCTTCAGGGACGAGGACGAGAGGTTGTGGGCGTCCTTGGTGATGTGGCCGCGCACCGGGTCGATCAGGGCGTAGGTGCCGTCGGCCTGCTGGGTGGTGTCGAGGGTGACGTCACCTGTGTACTCGGAGTGGCCGGTGCCGGTGGACTCGCGCTCGGCGTCGTAGTTCTCGATCGCCGCGCCGGTGGTGGCGTCGGTGACGAAGACCTCGCCGTGCGGCTGGCCCTTGTCGCCGAGGCCCTGCACGGTGGTGCGCCAGGCCAGGCGGGGGGTGCCGTCCGCGGCCCACACGATCAGCTCGGGGGTGGACTTGGCGTTGCGCACCAATCCGTGCGAGCGCTTCAGGGCGCTGGCCGCGCTGCCCTTGGCGTCGACGGCTGGAGCGACGGACTTGAGCGCCACCTTGTGGGCCTTGGCGCGGGTGGATCCCTTGAGCGAGCCGTCGGGCTTCTGGTGGACGACGAAGTCGCCGCCGACGATGGGGAGGCCGCGGTAGGTCCGTTCGAAGCGGACGTGCTGGGTGCCGTCGGCGTCGATCACGACGTCCTTCACGTGGAGCGTCTGGCCCGCGCCGAACCCGAAGGTGTCGGCGTGCCGGGTCACGTTCGCCTTGGCCTGGGATATCGCCGTGTCGCGGACGGAGGTTCTGTGCTGCACCGCATCGGTCTGCGAGTGCGCGGGTATGGCCATCGCACCCGTGGTGATCACGCCGGCGGCGACCATCGCGGAAAGGGCAAGAAAAGGACGGGACATGAGGGGGTGATTCCTTCGCTCGTCGTGGGGTGACGACGTCCTTGGACGTTGACGCGAAGTGTTCAACAAGTGGCATGTCCCTGACGTGACTTCATCTGGGATATAACTGCGGAGCTATAGGGCACGGGAACCCGTGGCCCGGCCGGTCACCTGCGCTCGCCGAGGGCGAATCCCTCTCCCCCCTTTTCCCACCAGGTCAGATACTGCGGCCGCTGCCGCACCAGCGAGAGATAGGCAGCCAGCAGACGCTCGCACGCCGCGTCGGCGAGCTCGGGTGGCACCGATGCCGTGTTCCAGGCCAGCAGCAACCGCCGGTGGAACGGGACGTCCACGAGCGGACGCTGCACGGTGCCCTGGGCGGAGACATCGGCGGTCGGCCACACGCCGCAGACGGCACGACGGCCGGCGACCAGGATCTGCGCCACGGACAGGTCCGGCGTCACATGGGCGATGCGCGGAGTGAATCCCGCTGACTGGCAGGTGAGATGAAGGTAGGCGTGCACACCGCTCTCGTCGGCCTCCGGCATGACCCACTCCTCGCCCGCCAGCTCATGGAGGCTGACCATCTCCTGGCGGGCCAACGGGTGGTCCTCGGCAAGCAGGACGAAGACCGGCTCGCGGAGCAGTGTGCGCGTCGTCACCGAGTCGCCGACCGGAAGGGGGAAGCCCGGGAACTCACCGAAGACCGCGATGTCGCATTTCGACAGGCTCAGCGATTTCAGCAGGGTGTGCACGGAGCGGCGGGCATCTATGGTGAGCCGGCGTTCCGGGACGAGTTCGAAGAGGGCGGAGAGCAGCAGGGACACCAGAGGGCCGGCGGTTCCGCCCGCCCTCAGCGGGGCGGTGGCCTGTCTGTCCGCCTCGGCCGCCGAGCGCGCGTACTCGCGCAGCCGGTCGAAGCCGACGACGAGGTCACGGGCGCAGCGCAGGACGTACTGTCCGTTCTCGTTCGGCGTCACCCCATCGGCGCTGCGGACGAAGAGCGGGCCGCCCAGCTCGTGTTCGATCCGCTTCAGTTGAGCGCTCGTGGCCGGCTGAGAGAGCTGCAGTCGTGCGGCGGCCTTGCGGATGCTGCCGGCCTCGGCGACGGTGAGCAGGACACGCAGGTGCCGGAACTCGAGGTGCATGACCATTCCCCGCTCAGCGCGGAGGGACCTATGCACCCCCCGTGACCAGCAGAACCAGCTGCCCGACGGCATGGTGACCAAGAATCTGACGGACCCGTGGGAGCGGCAACCACGGAACGGTAAAACCTCCGTGCGAACGCTGCGGCGTTGCACCGGCATCATGGTGCCAGTCTGCACATATCGGCAAGATTCACCGGGTCGCCCTTGTCCCTGACAGGCCATCGGGCCGACGAGGCTCGGCACGTTCATGCCGTGCTTGTTCGCGGCCGCCCGTCGCGAGGTGCGGCGAGCGGCGCACCGACGTCATCATCGTGGTACTGCTGGAGTACTGGTTCGAGTCCTCGTAGTGGCCCCTACAAATGCTGTTACGGTAGCCCGTTTTCCCGCCGTAGACGTTGTCCTTGTTTCCGGTCTCGCAGTAGAGGCAGAGCTGCTTGTCGTGGCTGTTGGCCTCGAGTCCACTGCGATCGCCGACGCGGATTACTCCGCCCGCCCCGACCTCCCCCACCGGGTGAGCGCGGCGGGGTCGGCGGGGTCGGCGGCCAGCCGGTAGCGGGTCTTGTCGGCCACCCAGTGGGTGGCGTACCGGCAGCCGTAGCCAGGCGACGGCGGCATCCGGGTTCTGGGGTCCTGGTCGGCCTTGGACCGGCTGGAAGCGGTGGACACCGCGATCAGCGCGCGCGGGTCGTCAGGCCGATGTCCTCCAGTCCCCACGCGATCAGCTGCTGGGCGACGCTCGAACGGGCCCGGGACACGCTCGCCGGGTCGGCGTCCAGGTCCCAGGCGGCCACCTGGCCGTCCCCAAGGCTACGGGTGCGGGCCAGCAGCAGGGCCACATCGCCCCGGGGCGACCGGGGCGCAGCAGGGCTTGGAGCACGGTGTCGCAGGCGACCTCCAGGGAAGCGGAGGGTGACCGAGTGCGTGGCGCAGCTGCGCCAGGCCTGCCTCGAGGTCGTGGTCACGGGCTTCGATCAGGCCGTCCGTGTACAGGGCGAGCAGGCTTCGTTCGGGCACCTCGACCTCAGCCGCCTCGAACGGCAAGCCGGCCAGGCCCAACGGCGGGCCGGGCGGCAGATCCAGGAGATCGACCGTGCCGTCCCGGGTCACCACGACGGGCGGCGGGTGTCCCGCGCGAGCCAGAGAACAGAAGCTGACCACGGGGGCGTTGTCGGGCCGGGTGCCCGTAGGCGGTGTCCAGCCTCACCCGCTGCATCGGGGAGTCGACCGTGCCGGCGGTACGCGCGACGTCGACGGAGTGCAGGGCCTGCTTCAGGTCGCCGGCACCGCGGTGGGCCAGGGCCAGCTCCTGGTGGGCGACCGACCAGTCCTCCATATGGAGCCCGGATACTTCTTCCCCCGCGTGGGCAGCAACGTGGTATTCGATCGGCGTCACTGCAATGAGGGGGACTCGGGTGGCGGACGATGACGACCCGCCGACGGGGTGGGACGAGGGCGAGTGCCGGATGTGGGAGGCCTACCGGCGCGGCGAGTGGTGCGAGGGTGTGCCGGAGGTACGGGGAGAGGCCGTGCGCCAGCTGTTGCTGATCACTCCGCCCCCGCGCTCGGGCCACCTCGCCCGGCTCCGGCTGCGGGGCGTGCGGATACGCGGGGAGCTGGACCTGTCCGAGGGCGTCGTACGTGGGGCCGTACGCCTGCGGCGGTGCCGGCTCGACGGGGCGCCGCGCCTGGACGGCGCACAGTTGGAGGCGCTCGAACTCGACGAGTGCCGACTCCCCGGGCTGCGGGCGCACAGCGTGCGGGTCGCCCAGGAGTTCAAGGTCACCCGCTGCACGGCGAACGGGACACTGGACCTGCGCTCGCTGACCGTCGGCACCCATCTCTCCCTCGACGGCACCAAGGTCCGCCCCGGTCCCGGGGAAGCCGCCATCGACGCCCGGTCCGTCGCCGTGAACGAATCCCTGTCGGCGACCGGTCTGGAATGCGCAGGCACCTTCTACCTGACCAATGCCCGCGTGCAGGACCTGCTCATACTCCGGGGAGCGACGATCAGTACCCCCAGGGGAAATCTCCAGATGTCCGAACTCACCGTCGGCGGCGGCCTGTACATGGGGCGCGGGTTCTCCTGCGCTGGAACGGTCAACCTCTGCGGGGCCTCGATCGGGGCGTCCCTGGAGCTCCTCGACGCGACCCTCACGGGCCCGGGCCTGGACGCGGGCGACTACGCCCTTCATCTGGGCTGCGCCCAGGTCGGAGGCGATATCCAGGCCGAGCGGGGGCTCGTCGTCGACGGACCGATCACCCTCGCGGACACCTCGATACGCGGCAGCGTCGTCCTCAAGGGCGCCCGCCTGAACCACCCTGCGGGTACGGCGCTCACCGCGGCCCGCGCACACATAGGCGGCGACCTCGACTGCCGGGACGGCCTCTCCGCGCACGGCACCGTCGACCTGTGCGACGCTCGGATCGGCGGCTCGCTCCTGCTGGACGGGGCCGAACTGACGGCACCCGGGGACGACTTGAGCGCCCTGAGCGCCAATGGGATCGACGTGGGCGGGGTGGCACACTTCGGTCGCGGCCTTACCGCTCACGGCAGGATCGGCATCAGTAATGCCACCGTCCGCAGTTACCTGTCCTTCCAAGGAGCGATCCTGGACGCGGCCGGAGCAGAGGAGGCCCTCGCCTGCCGGGGCACGACGGCGGCCCAACTGTCCCTGCAGTTCGCGGAGTCGCCCAGGGGACACGTTGCCCTCAGCCGAACCAAAGTGATGCTGATCCGGGACAGCCCTGCCCACTGGCCGACATCCCTCAGAGTGGACGGCACCGTGTACGACATGCTGCGTCCCACCCTGCCCGCCGCGGAACGCCTCCCCTGGTTGATGCGGGACCCCGAGGGTTTCAAGCCCCAGCCCTACGAGCAACTGGCCGGCGTCTACCAACGCCACGGCCGGGACGCCGACGCCCGGACCGTCCTGGTCGCCAAGCAGCGCAGCCTGCGGCCGACCCTCGCCTCCCCCGCCCGGCTGTGGAGCCTGCTGCAGGACGCAGCGGTCGGCTACGGATACCGCCCGCTGCGGGCCGTATGGCTGTTGCTGTGCCTGCTGGCCGCCGGTTCCGCACTTTTCGGGACGTGGCCCCCCGATCCCGTGGGCGGCGGACCGTACCCGCGCTTCCAGCCGGTCATCTACACCCTCGATCTCCTGCTGCCGCTGGTCGACCTCGGCCAGGAGCGGGCGTACGAGCCGTCCGGGGCCATGCAGTGGGTGGGGATCGTCCTCATCGGCACCGGCTGGCTGCTGGCCACCACCGTCGCGGCCGGCGCAGGTCGAGTCCTGCGGAGAACCTGATGCGATGGTCACCGCACTTCCATGATGCGTGCGACGAATAGCGAATCCGGCCATACACTCCCGGCAAAGCTCCACCATGTCGGCGCTTAGAGTTCCTAATGAAATGAGTGGCGGGGAACGTCAGTCACGTTGGTCATGAGTCAAAGTGGTTCGCAGGCGGCGGCATTCTTCCGAGACGTTCGCCAGAACCAAGTGGTCTGGTTTGTCCGGGATGACGACGGAAGCCCCACTTCCCGCTCCGTGGACGGCACGCGAAGTCTTCCCTTCTGGTCGCCCTCGGCCCGCGCCCAGAGGGCAGCGAAGATCTGGGGACAGGGGCTACGCGTTGAATCCATGTCCTTGGACACCTGGTGGGGTACTTGCTTGGCATGGGGGCGGGACTGCAGCAACGGTGGCCCGTACGGCCGATCGATGTGATCACTCGATCGTGAGTTCTTCCGTGTTCGCGCCCGGGGGGACGCGATGCTCGAACGGACGGCCTGTGACCGGCGCC
This sequence comes from Streptomyces sp. NPDC001492, assembly GCF_053597275.1. Lineage (NCBI taxonomy): Bacteria > Bacillati > Actinomycetota > Actinomycetes > Kitasatosporales > Streptomycetaceae > Streptomyces > Streptomyces sp. NPDC001492. The sequence goes on from NZ_JBSFHW010000025.1 coordinate 53,143, forward strand.
GCGGGGATGTGCTGTGGGTGGGGGGAAAGCATGACGCGAGAAGTGGGACGGCGCGGGGGCTTGGACGAGCAGGCCGTGCTGCTGGTGGCCGGGCTGGCCGATCTGGCGGTGAGCACGCTGGGTTCGGCCATGGGGACGGTGCGGGGGCTGCTGCGTCGCTCGGACGCTGCTGAGCTGGCAGCGCAGGCCGAGAACGACCTCGCGGCGCGTGGGCGCCTGGTGCTGGACCGGTACGCGGCCGTCCCGCCGGCCCACCTGGAGGTCCTGGCTCGGCACGCCCTGGCTCGGAAGACCGCTGCTGATGACTGACCGGTGGGAGCAGGCCGCGTTCAAGATCCGTGTCGACGAGGTGGTGCGCCGTTTCGTCGCCCAGGAGGCCGATCTGTTCGCCGCGATCGATCCGCTCCTTGCCCCGGTGGCCGAGGAGTTGGAGGCCGCGGCCGCGGACGGCAAACGGCTGCGGGCGGCGTTTTGCTACTGGGGCTGGCGCGCGGTGGGACAGCCGGACAGCGCCGCGCTGGTGCGGGCGGCGGCGTCCATGGAGCTGGTGCACGCCGCCGCAGTCGTGCACGACGACCTCATCGACGACAGCCCGCTGCGGCACGGGCGACCCACGGCACACGTCACCCTGCGCGGCGCCGTGCGACGTCGTCCGCGCACCGATGCCGCCGCCAGGTCGCTGGCGATGCTGGTGGGTGACCTGCTGATGGCACTGGCCGGGCAGTTGTTCGCCACCAGCGGCCTGCCCGCCGCGTACCTCGCCCGCGCCCGTCCTCTGTGGTCGGTGATGGCCCGCGAGCTGATCGCGGGCGAGTGCCTGGAGATCCTGCGCACCGGAGCCGGTCCGGACACCGCGGCGTCGCTGAAGGTGATCCGCTACAAGACCGCCAAATACACCGTCGAGCAGCCCCTGCTGATCGGTGGTGCGCTGGCCGGGGCCGGCGCGCGGCTGCGGGAGTGCTACTCCGCGTACGGGCTGCCGCTGGGCGAGGCGTTCCAGCTGCGGGACGACCTGCTCGGCCTGTTCGGAGACCCGGAACGCACCGGCAAGGCCAATGCCGACGACCTACGCGGCCACCGCCCCACTGCGCTGCTGGCAGAGACCTGGCGCCTCGCCGGCGCCGACGACCGCGAGAGGCTGCACGCCTTCCTGGGCCGTCGCCGTCTGGACACGGATGCTCTGAACGCGGTCCGTGAAGTGATGCGCCGGCTGAAGGCACCCGACCGCGTCGAGGAAATGATCAGCGCACGGGTCGAGGAGGCGCTCGCCGCGCTTCACAAGCTGGATGCCCCCACGCACGCCGGCGCTGCCCTGACCGCGCTGGCGCAGTCGGCGGCAGACCGTCTCTGCTGACCCTTTGCACCCGAGGTGGCGCAACCTGCTGCCATGTCCGGCCGCTGCCATCTCCGGCCGCTCATGGATGATCCCGTGGAAGACAAGGAGCCCCGCCATGACGTGCACCGAGGCATCGATGGACGCCCTGCGGCAGGTCGGTGACGAACTCGCCGACGCCACCGTCGCCGCACTGTTCGAACGCGGCCAGGTGGGCACGTTCAACACCCTGATGCGCTACGTCTCCACCGCCGGCGCTCCCCTTCCAGAGGGTCTGCCGGACGTGGCGCGCGAGTACCTTGCGGCCACCGGCACCCCGCCGTCCTGGGTGGACTGGTCGGAAATGGAGAAGGCCCGGCTGTTCTTCATCGACAACAACGTGCACATCTCCACCGCGCTGTCCTTCGCCTCCATGCCCGCCTGCTACGTCGTGCCGCACGTGGCGAAGCTGCTGTCGGCCACCCACGGGCTCAAGTACCCGTCCAAACGCATGGCGGAGACGGGCCAGTTCACCGTCTACCTGATGCAGCCCGACGCCTTTGAAGCCGGCAGCCGCTTCATCCCCGCCGTCCAGAAGGTCCGCCTCCTGCACGCCTCCATCCGCCACCACCTGGGGCGCGAGAACCGCTGGGACACCGACGCTCTGGGAGTGCCGATCTGTCAGGAGGACATGATCGGCGGGCAGATGTTCTTCTCCCTGCTCGTGCTGGACAGCCTGCACCGCCTCGGCATCCACATGTCGCAGGAAGGGGCGGAAGCCTACTACTACGCGTGGCAGGTGGTCGGTGCGATGCTTGGCATCGACCAGGACGCGGCCCCCAAGACCCTCGGCGAGGCCCGCCGTTTCCTGGACCTGTACATGATCCGGCACATGGGGCCTTCCGAAGAGGGCGCGCATCTGACCCAGCAGCTCATCGACCTCTACGAGGAGATCGTGCCCGGCACCTTCTTCGACCCGATCGTTTCCGCTCTCATCCGCTACCTCATCGGGGACACCTGCGCCGACTGGCTCAACGTGCCGCACACCCCGTGGGACACCGTCGTCAAGGCCGTGCCCCATCTCCTCGGCGTCCTGGAGACCATCGAGGACCGCTCCCCCTTCGGGGCCTGGGCCCTGGACCGTCTCGGCCACCTCACGACTGTCTTCGAGCTGTCCTCTCTCACGCGCGGACGCGTCATGCACTACGCCATTCCCGAGCAGCTCAAGAAGGACTACGGCATCTCCAGCGCGATGCCTCGCACCCGCCGATGGACCCCACCTGCCGCCACCGTCTCCTGACCGCCACGTCGCTCGAACTTCCCTACATTGTTCTGCGGGAGGCAGTGAGCCGGCGAGGGTGAGGTTGCGGAGGCAGGCGATGCCGAGCATGCAGTGGTAGCCGGGGCTCCCCAAGCAATTCTCCGGTGCGCGGGTGGCGGGCGGTGAGGTCCATGGCGGAGAACGCGCCGTCGATGTGCACGGTGTCGCCCGGCCGCGCGTACGTCAGCAACTCGCTGACCATCGGCAGCTGGAGGGGGTGGAGGCGGCTGGAGGTGTCAGGGTCCTCTTCGAAGACGACCGGGTCCTCGATCCCGGCCTCGTCCAGGCGAGGTTCTGACGGTCGGTCGACTGCCGGTCGTCGACACCCCCGCGGCTTTCCATCGAGACCACTGCCTGCACCGCAACCCTGGACAAACCACGGCCGACCGTGCGCGAGATCGTCAACGCCGTCTCGTGGTTCCTGATCCCGTGCTGCGTTGGGCTGCTCGTGTAGATCGTCACCGCTCAACGCCTCGAGTCCATAGAGGTGTTCACCGAGCCACGCCCGCACAGTTTCTGCCCTCAGGTCAGGGGTCGGTTGCAGGTCCCTTCGGTCACTCGCCGCCCCGCTCGAAGCCGTGGCTGTGCTCGACCTTGGCGATGTGCAGGGAGTACCGCTCGTACCAGTGCTCCCGCCCGTACGTCTTGGCGGCCCGGTGCTCGGCGTGGTTGCGCCATTCCTCGATCCCGGCCAGATCCCGGAAGTAGGCGACGGTGACGGAGAGCCCGCCGGGCGTGCGGGCGGAGTCCTCGCCGAGGAACCCGGGAACCTCCTTCACCAGCTCGCCCATGCGCTGGGCGGTCTCGCCGTATCCACCGTCCGCCTCGGTGCGCAGGGAGGTGAAGACGACGGCGTAGTAGGGCGGCTCATGGGCCGCGACAGGTACAACGCGTTGATCGCTCATGTCGTTCACGATCGTCCCGGGCCCGACCCCTCGTCCACCCTCCTTGCCGAAAGGGATCCACAAGGGATCCAACTCTTGACCCTTCACCACCACTCCGCACCGCTGCCTGCCCCTGGCCGGCGTCCGGTGAGTGCTCGCGGGCGCAAGGCGTCGATGCCTGGTCACGGCCCGAGGACACGGCGCGGCCTGTGAGGTCGAGGACGACGCGTCCCTCGTAGTGCGCTGCTTCAGCCAGGACGGTGAGGACGACGAAAGGCCCTGCCATGATCGGCTGGGGACAAATCCGGTACGGAGCAGCCCTGTCAGCAGTCGTCGCCGGACCGCTTCCGCGCCTACCGCGAAGTCCTCGACCCCGCGACGGAGTTGGGCATCCACGCCCACCACAACCTCGCCCTCGGAGTGGCCAACAGCGTGGTCGCCGTGGAGAACGGCGTCACCCGGGTCGACGCCTCGCTGGCCGGCCAGGGCGCCGGCGCGGGCAACGGCCCGCTGGAGGCCTTCATCGCGGCCGCCGACCTGATGGGCTGGAAGCACGGCTACGAGCTGTTCCCGCTGATGGACGCGGCCGACGATCTCGTACGCCCCCTGCAGGACCGCGAGGTGCGGGTCGACCGCGAGACGCTCAGCCTCGGCCACGCGGGCGTGTACTCCAGCTTCCTGCGCCACGCCTAGACCGCCGCCGAGCGCTACGGCCTCGACACGCGCGGCATCCTGGTCGAGGTGGGCCGGCGCAAGATGGTCGGCGGGCAGGAGGGCATGATCACCGATGTGGCTCTCGACCTGGCCGCGGCCCGCGGGGAAGCGGCCTGAACGACCGTGCCCGGCACGGTGGTGGACACCGGGCCGGGCACAGGATGGTGCGCGAGTGACTCAGTAATGGATGGACCCCGGCGCCCCTCCGCCCACGGGAATCGCGTCGCCGTTGATGGCGACACTGCGCGGAGAGGCGAGGAAGGCGACGACGTCGCCGACCTCTTCATCACCGACTGCTCGCCCGGAGTGCTCCGTTGAGGTCTTGCACCAGCTCCACGGACCGACACCGTCAGCCCGACGGCCAGGACGTTCTTCGCCGCGTTCACGTCGCGGTCGTGGGTCGTCCAGCAGGCGCACGTCCACTCACGGACGTTCAGTGGCATCTTGTCCTGCAAGCTGCCGCAGGTGGAGCACAGCTTGCAGGAGGGGAACCACCGGTGGATAGCGATCACTTCGCGGCCGTACCACGGGGCCTTGTACTCCAGCATGCTCCGGAACTCGGATCAGGCCGCATCACTGTTAGCGCGGGCCAGACTGCCGTTCTTCTCCTGCAGGTCATCACGGATCTCGCCTGGATCCCACTGACACCACGTCAGCAGCCGCTGCAAGCCGCACTGGGTGGCATGGCCCGTGTGCTCGGCGAGCTGCCAGCTGTTCTTCCGGCCCGCCGGGCCGTCCGCCGCCGACCAGGCCGCCCGGCAAGGCACGACCGGCGCGTTGTGCGCATGGCGAGAGCGCGGCCGATCGCTCAGCCCGCACTCGGCGGCAGCTGTGCAGGGCTGACCAGCTCCCCCAGAACATCAGCCATGAACTGCACCAGCCACCGTTGGGACGGACTGCGTGATGCCTCGTGCCGGGCGTAGAGCGCCACTTCGATCGGTTCCGTGTCGAACGGGAGACTCACGAGGCGGAGGCGGTGGGAGGCGGTGAACACCTCACCGGCGTACTCGGGGACGATCGCGATGAGGTCGGTGTGTTCCAGCAGGTAGGGCAGCACCGTGAAGCGGGTCGCGTCGACGGCGACGCGCTCCAGGAGGCCGTGCGTGGCCAGGAGCGAGCGGGGCACGACGTGGCCGTGGGGGCCGTACACCGTCGCGTGGTGTTCGGCCGCGAGGTCCGCCAGCGTGACGGAGGCGCCGCGAATGCGGGGATGGTCGGAGGCGACCATACCGACGTAACGCTCGTGGAAGAGCGGGATGCGGACGGTGCGGTGGGACGTGAGGACCGGCGTGGCAACGAAGGCGTCGACTTCACCGCGGCGCAGCTGGCTCTCGACGGCGTCCACGTCCAACGGGCGGACGGTGAAGGACACGCCGGGAGCCCGCTCGCGGGCCGCCGCGACCAGCCGGGGCAGCAGGGTGGCCTGGCCCAGGTCGGAGAGGGCGACGGTGAAACGCCCTGACATGGCGGTCAGGTCGAAGTCGTTGTCCTGGCGGATCACGGCGTCCATGCCGGCCAGCGCGCGCTGCAAGGGCTCGTAGAGGCGCTGAGCGCCGGCGGTCGGGGTCAGGCCGCGGCCGGTGCGCCGGAAGAGCTCGTCGTCGAAGTGCCGGCGCAACTTGGCCAGGCTGTAGCTCACCGTGGGCTGGGTGACGTGCAGCGTCTCCGCCGTCGCCGTGACGCTGCCGGTCTCGTAGAGGAGCACGAAGACGCGGGCGAGGTTGAGATCGAAGCTGCTCATATCGAGCGAGCCTATATCGCAGCCCGTCAACATCTATTGGTCCGAATGTCGTGCGCTGCCTAGCGTGGCCTGCGTCACTTCGACGTCGCTGCGAAAGGAACGTCTGTGCCCTCCGTGCGCAGTGTCTGCCATGAGTTCCTCCAACGCCAGGAGCTCACCACCGTCTTCGGCAATCCCGGCTCCAACGAGCTGCCCTTCCTCGCCGACCTGCCGGACGGCTTCCGATACGTCCTGGGGCTGCACGAGGGCGCCGTGGTGGGCATGGCGGACGGCTACGCACAGGCCACGGGGCGTCCGGTGCTCGTCAACCTGCATGCCGCGTCCGGCTCGGGCAACGCGATGGGCGCGCTCACCAACGCCGTGGCCTCGCGCACTCCACTGGTCGTTCTGGCCGGCCAGCAGGTGCGGCCGGCCATCGGACCGGAGGCCAACCTCTCCAACGTCGACGCCCCGTCCCTGATGAAGCCGCTCGTCGGCTGGGCCGCCGAACCGGCCTGCGCCCAGGACGTGCCCCGGGCCCTCGCCCAGGCCGTCTTCGAGGCGGGGTTGCAGCGCCGGCCCACCTACCTCTCCGTCCCCTACGACGACTGGGCGGTGGACGCGGGCGAGAACGCATCGGCCGTGCTGGACCGGCAGGTGCACCGCGCCGCAGTGCCCGGCACGGAGCAGGGACGCCGGCTGGCCGACGCGGTGACCTCCGCGCGCAGGCCCGCACTGGTGCTGGGAGGTGACATCGACTCCGACGGTCTCTTCGACGACGCGGTGCGGCTCGCGGAGCGGCTCGGCGCTCCGGTGTGGGCGGCACCGTCGCTGTTCCGGCTGCCCTTCCCCAACCGCCACCCGCAGTTCCGCGGGGTGCTGCCGGCGGGGATCGAACCCGTCTCCCAGGCTTTCGAGGGTCACGACCTCGTGCTGGTGCTCGGGGCACCGGTCTTCCGCTATCACGAGTACCTGCCCGGCCGGTATCTGCCCGAGGGCACCCGGTTGATCCAGGTCACGGAGGACGCCTCCGCCGCCGCCCGCGCGCCGATGGGCGAGGCTCTGGTCGCCGACCCGGCCGCCGTCATCGACCTGCTGCTCGAGGAGCTCGACGCGGCGACGGAGCCGGCGGGCGACTACCGGCCCGTCCCCGCGCCGGCCACCGGACAGGGGACGCGGCTCCATCCCGAGGAGGTCTTCGCCTCCCTCCGGGACGAACTGCCCGACGACACGGCGTACGTGGTGGAGTCGACCTCGACGAACTCCTCGTGGTGGCGCCAGATGGACCTGCGGCGGCCCGGCTCCTACTACTTCCCGGCAGCGGGCGGACTCGGCTTCGGCCTGCCCGGCGCCGTCGGGGTCGCCATGGCCCAGCCCGACCGGCCGGTCGTCGGCGTGATCGGGGACGGCTCGGCCAACTACGGCATCACCGCCCTGTGGACGGCCGCCCAGCACCGCCTGCCCGTGACCGTGGTGCTGCTGCGCAACGGAACCTACGGCGCGCTGCGCTGGTTCAGCGGCCTGCTGGGTGTCCCGGACGCACCGGGCATGGACATCCCGGGCCTGGACTTCACCCGCATCGCGGAGGGCTACGGCGTGTCCGCCCAGCACGTCGAGAGCGTGGACGAACTACGGGCGGTGCTGTCCCGGCGCCCGGACGGACCCCGGCTCGTCCAGGTCGACACAGCGCTCACGACACCGTCCTGACCACGATGCCCACCCCACGAACACACCTCACAGAAGTCATCCCCCTCAGATAACGGAAGGAAGAGCGATGACACTCCTGGACAACGACGTCTGGAGCAAGAAATTCCTCAGCGACGGCTGGCAGGAAGCCACCCGCGAGCACCAGGTCACCGAGCCGGCGACCGGCGCGCAGCTCGGCACCGCCGGCCTGGCCACGCCCGAGGACGTGCGCCGCGCCGCCACCCGGGCCGCCGAGGCGCAGCGGTCCTGGGCGGCAACTCCCCCGCAGCAGCGGACGGCTGTACTGCGCCGCGCGGGCGAGCTGTTCACCGAGCACGCCGCCGAGATCGAGGACTGGCTGATACGCGAGGCGGGCTCGGTACGGGCCAAGGCGGCGTTCGAGGTGCAGCTGGCGATCGGCGAGTCGTTCGAGTGCGCGGCACTGCCCACGCACCCTCAGGGAGAAGTACTGACGTCCGAGGAGGTGCGCTGGTCGTTCGCCCGGCGCCGCCCCGCCGGCGTCGTGAGCGTGATCGCGCCGTTCAACTTCCCGCTCGCCCTCGGACTGCGTTCGGTGGCACCCGTGCTGGCGCTCGGCAACGCGGTCCTGCTGAAGCCCGATCCGCGTACGGCGGTGAGCGGTGGCGTGGTCATCGCCCGGATCTTCGAGGAGGCCGGGCTGCCCTCCGGAGTGCTGCATCTGCTGCCGGGCGACAGCGAGGTCGGCCAGGCGGTCGTCGAAGCACCCGAGGTACGGGTCATCTCCTTCACCGGCTCCACTCCGGTCGGCCGCGCGATCGGTGAGCTGGCGGGCCGTCTGCTCAAGCGCGCCCACCTCGAACTCGGCGGGAACAACGCGCTGGTGGTGCTGCCGGGCGCGGACGTGCAGAAGGCGGCCTCCGCCGGTGCGTTCGGCTCGTATCTGCATCAGGGGCAGATCTGCATGACCACCGGTCGCCACATCGTGCACGAGTCGCTGCTCGACGAGTACAGCGCCGCGCTGGCCGCGAAGGCCCGGGCGCTGCCCGTCGGGGACCCCGCCCGCGAGGACGTGGCGCTCGGCCCGATCATCGACCGGCGGCAGCTGGAGCGGGTGCACGGCATCGTCACCGACAGCGTCGCGGCGGGCGCGACGCTGGCCGCGGGCGGTGAGATCGAAGGTGCCGGTTACCCGGCCACCGTCCTGACCGGTCTCACCACCGACATGCGGGCGTGGCGCGAGGAGATCTTCGGCCCCGTCGCACCCGTCATCGGCTTCTCCACGCTCGAGGAGGCCGCGCGGATCGTCAACGACTGCGAGTACGGCCTGTCCGTCGGCATCCTCGGCGACGTCGGTACGGCGATGAAGCTCGCCGACCAGATCGACTCCGGCAAGGTCCACATCAACGAGCAGACCGTCAGCGACGAGCCCAACGCCCCGTTCGGCGGAGTCAAGGCCTCCGGCACCGGGTCCCGCTTCGGTGGAGCCGCCGCCAACGTCGAGGCCTTCACCGAGGTCCAGTGGGTCACCGTCCGCCCGGACATCGCCGACTACCCGTTCTGATCCCCGCTCCCCCGTCCCCCGTCCCCTCCCCCGTAGCCGCTACAAAGGGAACTCAGCCATGACACCCATCACCTCACCCAACACCACCGACGCCGCCTCGAGAACAGGCACGTCCGACCGCAACGTCTGGACCGTGGTCCTGTGCTGGATCACCGTCATGCTCGAGGGGTACGACCTCGTCGTCCTCGGCGCCATCATCCCCACCCTGCTCAAGACCCATCACCTGGGCATGACGGCCGCGGACGCCACCACGGTCGCCACGCTTTCCCTCGTAGGCGTCGCCATCGGCGCCGTCCTGGTCGGCCCGCTCGCCGACCGCTTCGGACGACGCCTGCTGCTCATCGGCTCGGTGGTGGAGTTCTCCGTCTTCACCCTCCTGTTGCCCATGGCCACTTCCGTCACGATGTTCGCCGCGCTCAGGCTCGTCGCCGGTATCGGTCTCGGCGCCTGCATGCCGGCGTCGCTGACCATGATGGCCGAGCACATGCCCGCCGCACGCCGGGCTCGCGCCAGCACCCTGACCATGACCGGCTACCACACCGGTGCCGTGATCACGTCCCTGCTGGCCCTGCAGGTCACCGACAACTGGCAGGTCCTCTTCTACGTCCTCGGCACCGCCGGCCTCGTCATCGCGGTCATTCAGTGGTTCCGCCTGCCGGAGTCGGAGGCGTTCGTCCGAACCAAGGAAGCGCCCGCCTCCCAGCGCGTCGCATTCAGCGAACTCCTCAAGCCGGCCTACCTCCGCGCCGGCATCGGCATCTGGGTCGCCTCCTTCATGGGCCTGCTCCTCGTCTACGGCCTCAACACCTGGCTGCCCAAGCTCATGAACGAGGCCGGCTACCCCATCCCCACGGCGGTCACCCAACTGCTCATCCTCAACGTCGGCGGGGTCGCCGGCCTGGTGCTGGGCGGCTTCGTGGCCGACCGGCGCGGCATCAAGCCCACTGCGCTCGGCTGGTTCGCGATATCGGTGGCCATGCTGGCCTGCCTCAGCATCAGGATGCACAGCGACCTGCTCCTCGACACCGTCGTCTTCCTCACCGGCGTGTTCGTCTTCTCCGCCCAGGTGCTGATCTACGCGTACGTGACGAACTTCTATCCGGCCTCGGTCCGCAGCACCGCCCTCGGCTCGGCCTCGGGCATCGGCCGTATCGGCTCCATCGTCGGCCCGTCGATCACCGGTGCCCTCGTGGCGGCAGGCATCGGCCACCCCTGGGGCTTCTACTTCTTCGCCGCCGTGGCGGTCGCCGGATTCCTGGCCGTGCTCACCCTGCCCGGCCGGGCCGCAGCGGCACAGGCGGAGGCAACCGCGGGCGCACCGGCCGCCGAACCCGCCGTCTGACCCATATCGGAGGGGCGGTACGGCACTGAAGGGGCCGTACCGCCCTGTACTTGATGCGGTGAAGAACCCCGACAGCATGAGTTTGCGAAGGGAGAGGAGAGCTTCAAGCACGTGGTCCGTACGCCTGGAAGCCGGAACCGGACGGGAAAACCTACGGGCAATGGATCGGGCCGCACGCGGACAACGGCCACATCTCCACCTCCTGCCATCTCTCGGAACGGCAGGTGAAGGCCGGTCAGAAGGTCCGTGCCGGAAGGCGGCTCGGCAAGGTCGGCTCCACCGGCAACGCGACCGGGCCGCCTCTGCACTTCGAGATGTCGAAGGGCTCCACCTGGTCCTACGCCGGTGTCGCCAGGCCCAGTTGGTGAGCGTGTGAGGGGGCCGGCGCCTTCTCAGAACGCGGAGTTGGCGAACCAGTGGGTCAGCAGGTGCTCGTCGCCCTCGTGGGCGAAGGCCTCTGCCTGGTAGGGCAGTCGGCCGTAGACGAGGAGGAGCAGGTCGGCCGCGGTTCCCTGGACGGTCGCGTCAGTGGGGGCCGCGGTCGGGTGAGCCGGGTCGAGCCCGAAGCCGTCGGGTCGCAGGCGGACGACCCAGCCGTCGTCCCCGTCGGTCGTGCGGAAGCGGATGGTCGTGTCGGAGCCACGGAGGTCGGCCACCTTGGGCGCGAAGAAGGTGGCGAAGGGCAGATTGACGAGGAACTCGTCGATCCCGTCCACCGCGACCGGGCGGTCGATCGTGGGCCGGAGTCCGAGTGCGACCTCGGCGTCGGCCCGGTGCAGCAGGGTCTCGAAGAGCATCCGGCGTGCCCAGAATCGGGCGTGCTGGTCGGCGCCCCAGGCCCACATCGGCAGGTCCGGGTCGGTGACCGCGAAGGCGTCCGCGGCCACGGTCGCGCTCTCGGCCAGCCAGTCGATGTATCCGTCCTCCTGGCCGGGGAGCTGAAGGTCCACGTCACGCGTGCGCGGGGGTTCCTGGATGCGCGCCCGCAGCAGGACCGAGAACCAGCGGTGGACGCTGCCCGTGTGCCTGACCAGGTCGGCCAGCGTCCAGCCGGGACAGCTGGGCACCGCCGTGGCCAGGTCGGCGTCCTTGACCGCCGCGACGAACCGGGCGGTCTCCGCCGCGACCGCGGTGCGGTGATCGACCGTGGTGGCAGCGGGCGCGTGCTGGGTGTGGTCGGACGTCGTCATCGTGACATGCCTTTCGGAGACTGCGGGTTCAAGGAGACTGCGGGGTCAAGCAGACGGCTGGGTGAGGACTGCTTTGTCGTGGCTGAACCTGTCGATGATTCCGGACGGCGGCAACGCCTGGAGACAGTGGCAGAGCCAGAAGACAGCGACAGCGCCTGAAGCACGGTCACACGAGCTCGGCACCGGCCTCCGCCTCCGCAAGCCCCGCCGTCGAGGAGTCCGCGACCTTCCTCGGCACGGACGTACGAGGGGCGTGCGACGACTTGATGCCGACGAGGGCCACGGCGACGACCAGGCCGAAGGCCGCTCCGGCGATCACGAAGGTCGTCGTGAACTGGCTCTCCTGCGGCAGCGCGGGCCCTCCGCCCGGCAGCGGGATGGTCTTCGACGCCAGCAACGAGGTGATCACCGCGCTTGCGACGGCGCTGCCGACCGAGCGGGAGATGGAGTTGATGCCGTTGGCGATACCGGACTGGTGGGCGGGCACGCCGGCGACGATGAGCGCGGGCATGGCGGCGTAGCCGAAGCTGATCGCCAGGCCGATGACCATGCCGGCGCCGATCACCGAGGCCGTCACATCGTGCGCGACGCTCAGCCACGTGAAGCCGAGCACTCCGAAGCAGGCCCCGGCGGCCAGGGTGAAGCGCGCACCGAGCCGGCGCACCAGGACCCCGCCGAACTGGGCGCCCACGAGCGAGACGAGTGTGGTCGGCAGCAGATACACCACGGACGCTTCGAGCACGGAGGCGCCGAATCCGTAGCCGACGACGCCTTCCGGCATCTGGACGAGATACGAGACACCGATGAACTGGGCGAACATCGCGAAGCCCAGCAGGAGCCCGGCCAGGTTGGTGAAGAGAACGGGCCGGTGGACGAACATCTTCATGTCCACCATGGGTTCCTTGACCCGGCGCTCGGCGACGACCCACACCACCGCCATGAAGACGGCCCCGGCGAAGGAGCCGAGCGTACGGCCGGACATCCATCCCCACTCGTGTCCTTGCGAGACCGGCAGAAGCAGCAGCACCAGCAGCATCGCCAGGGTGCCCGCGCCCAGCCAGTCCGTGCGCCCGCCCGTGGTCGTCCGGGAAGCGGGCACGGTGAACAGCACACCCGCCAGCGCCATCACCGCGAGCACCACCGCGAGCCAGAAGACCCGGTGGTAGTCGGGGTCGGAGCCGCGGGTCAGAAGCCCGGCGCCGACCAGCGCGAGTCCACTGCCGAACGCGAGCGTGCCGCTGACCAGGGCCATGGCGCCGTGCAGCTTCTCCGGCCTGATCTCCTCACGCAGGATGGAGAGGGCGAGCGGGAAGATCGCGGTGGCCGCACCCTGCATCACTCGGGCGACGATCAGCCACGTCAGCGAGGTGGTGGTGGCGGCGAGCACCGAGCCCGCGATCATCACGAGCAGCACGCCCACGAGGGTGGGCTTCTTGCCGTGCTGGTCACCGAAGCGGCCGAGCAGCGGTGTGAAGACCGCGGCCGACAGAAGCGTGGCGGTGGTCACCCAGCTGACGTTGGCCGTGGTCGCCCGCAGGTCGCTCTGGATGATTCCCAGGATCGGGACGACGAGCGTCTGCATCATCGAGACGACCATCGCGGCGAGGCCCAGCACCAGGACGACCGCGGTGTCGGCTGACTGTCTCCGGGGCGCCGTCTTCTGCGCGTGAGGCACGGATCTCTTCCCTACGTGAGAGCTCGACGAACTACTTGAGAACATCGACGCTTGAGAACTTCAAGTAATGGCGAGACCGTAGCCATCAATATTTGAGATCGTCAAGTTTTCAGGCGTAAGGTGACGCTCATGACAGCACCCTCTCGCGTCGACACCTCCCGGCTCATGGAGCTGCTCTCGGTGTCCCTGGCTGCCTACTACGGCGACTTCACGGTCGCCGCCGCGAGCGAGAACCTCACGGCCAGCCAGGGCAAGACGCTCAACGTGCTGCGCCGGGGACCCGCCTCCATGAGCACACTGGCCACCACGCTGACCTGCGACGCCTCCAACATGACCGGAATCGTCGACCGGCTGGAGAAGCGCGGTCTGGTGCGCCGCGAGCCGAGCCCCTCCGATCGGCGCGTCAAGAACGTCCTGCTCACCGAGGAGGGCGAGCAGGTCATCGACGCGATCCGCGGGAAGATGAACAAGACGCTGGCCGGGCTGAGCAGACTCAGCGAGCAGGAGCAGGACACTCTGTACGCACTGCTCGAGCGCGCGTTCGCCTCTCAGCCCACCACCGCCTGACGGTCTTCTCAGACGCCGACAGGTTCGCCGGGACCAGGGACCGTACGGAACCGGAACGGCTCCGGATCGCGGCCGGGCTGGATGAACCAGCACTCCCCCGTGCCGTCTCCGGTGAGGATCCGCAGCACGGTGTCCGCCACGACCTCGGCCGGAATGACCGACAGCCCCTGCTGGGAGAGCATGTCGCGCAGCGGATCGATGATCCGCGACTCCGCGAAGCCGGGGCAGACAGCGTTGAAGCGTACGTTGTCCGCCGCGAGAGCCGGCCCCAGGGAACGGGCAAGCCCTACGACCGCGTGCTTGTTGGCCGCGTACAGAGGATCGAGCGGTACGGCGGCCAGGCCCGCCAGGGACGCGGTCGCCACGATGGCCCCTCCCCCGCGGGCCCGCAGCGCCGGCAGCACCGCATGGGTGCCGAAGACCACGCCGTCGAGGTTGGCTCCCATCGCCCGACGGTAGCGTGCCAGGTCGAAGTCCTCACCGACGCCGCATCCGGTCGCCACCCCGGCGTTGAGCAAGGCGATGTCGACGCCGCCGTACTGCTCCTGGGCGAAGTCCACCAGCGCGCGGTTGGCGTCGGGATCGGAGACGTCGCAGGCGCGGAAACGGCCGCCGGCCAGGCCGGCCACCTCGCGGCCGCCCCGCGCGTCGAGGTCCGCGACGACCACGCGTGCCCCCGCCTCCGCCAGCGCCAGTGCCGTGGCCCGGCCCAGTCCACTGGCACCGCCGGTGACGATCGCCACCTTGCCCTGGAGCGCGGCGCCCTCCGCCTGTCCCGGCCGGGCGGCGACGGCGCTCTCGACGGCCGTCATGCCAGCTCCAGGACGAGCTTGCCGACGTTCTCCCCGCGGAAGAGCATCCCCAGCGTCTGGGGGAAGTCGTCCACGCTCCCCTTCACCACATGCTCCTTGACCTTGATGCGGCCGGCCCCGATCCAGGCGGAGATCTCCTGCGCCGCCTGCGCGTAGCGCTTGGCGTAGTCGAAGACGACGAAGCCCTCCATGCGGGCGCGGCGCACCAGCAGCGAGAGGTAGTTGGAGGGGCCCTTGACCGGCGTGGCGTTGTTGTACTGGCTGATCGCACCGCAGACCACGACCCGCGCGTGCATCGCCAGCCGCGTCAGGGCCGCGTCGAGGATGTCCCCTCCGACGTTGTCGAAGTAGACGTCGATGCCGTCGGGGGCCTCCCGGCGCAGCGCCTTCCTGACGTCCTCGGCGCGGTAGTCGATGGCCGCGTCGAAACCCAGCTCGTCGACGAGCATGGCGCACTTGTCCGGGCCTCCGGCGATGCCCACGACCCGGCAGCCCTTGGCCTTCGCGATCTGGCCGGCGATCGTGCCGACCGCCCCGGCCGCTCCCGACACCACGACGGTCTCACCGTCCTTCAGCGCCCCGACGTCCAGCAGACCGAAGTAGGCGGTCATGCCGGGCATGCCCAGCGCGCCGAGATACGTCGAGGGCGGGGCGAGGGAGGTGTCGATCTTCAGGGCACCCTTGCCGTCGGAAACCACGTACTCCTGGACGCCGAACGTGCCGACCACGTGATCGCCCGGGTGGAAGTCGGGGTGATCCGACGCGGTGACCTCGATGACCGACCCGGCGCGCATCACCTCGCCGATGCCCACTGGCGGCAGGTAGGAGGGACGGTCGTCCAGCCAGCCCCGCATCGCCGGGTCCAGGGAGATCACGCGCGTCCGGCCCGCGAATCGGCCCGGGCCCGGCTCGTCCACGGGCCCTGCGAAATGCTCCCAGTCCTCGGGCTTGACCTCGCCCACGGGGCGGGCTGCCAGACGGATCTGGCGGTTGGTCGCAGACATCGCGCCTCCTGTCGTTCACGGCTTCCGCCGCAGGGTACCGACCAGTAGGTATGCCTGGTGCATGATGTTCGCCACACGCCGGCACGCCGCCCGCCGACCTGCACCCAGAGAGCCGTACCGACCCCGAAACGTGACCCGCGACGACCTTATGGGCATTCCAACCAGTCGGTATTGTGCGCCGCTCACAGCCATCGCCGTAGCGGAAGGCCCTGCGATGACATTCGCCGACGAGAACCGGTATCCACCCTCGGACACGGGGTGGCCGCCGCCCCACACCGAGCACCAGCGGTACGGACACAACGCCCCGCGGTACGAGCCGTACGGGCAAGCCCCCTGGACCGAGTCGTACGGGCATGCTTCGTGGACCGAGCCGTACGGACAGGCTTCCTGGGACGAGCCGTACGCGCACGAGACCCAGCGGCCCCACGCCGACCTCGCCGCCCTGCGCTCGGCCTACCGCGCGCTCCGCCGGATCTCCACCCTCACCGCGCTCGGCTCCTTCGTGGTGTATGTCGTGCTGTCCTGCTACGCGCCCGGCCTGATGGGGGCCAGTGTCGCCGGGGAGCTGAGCCTGGGAATGGCCCTGGGGGTCTTCCAGCTCGTCGTCACCTTCGCGGCGGTCTTCTGGTACGGACGCAGCGCACAGCGCTCGGTGGATCCGTTGGCCCTGGCCGTCAGGGAGCGGGCGGTCCCCGCCGGCCGGAACGCGGGGACGGCGAGATGAACGACTTCAGCTCCGGGACGCATGCTGTCGTCCTGGTCCTGTTCACCACGCTGGTCACCGTCACGCTGATGATGTGCGTGATGGCGGGACCGGAACGCGACGATCTGACGAACTTCTACACCGGCTACCGCTCGCTCACCCCGCTCAAGAACGGCCTGGCCATCGCGGGCGACTACATCTCCGCGGCCACGGTCCTGAGCACCACGGGCATCATCGCGCTCGCCGGTTACGACGGCTACGTCCTCGCGGTCAGCACGGCCCTGTCCCTGGTCCTGCTGATGTTCCTGCTGGCCGAACCCCTGCGCAACGCCGGCCAATTCACCATGGGTGACGTCCTGGCCCGCAATATGCCCGGGCGGGCGGTGCGGGTCGCCGCCTGCGTCGTGACGCTCTCGGCGACCGTGCCCTTCCTCGTCGTCCAGCTCTCCGGGGCCGGGTCACTGCTCACCTTCATCCTGGGCATCCCGCACATGGCGGGCGCCAGGACGGCCTGCATCGTCATCGTCGGCAGCCTGATGATCATTTACGCGGCGCTCGGCGGTATGCGGGGCACCGCGCTCATCCAGATGATCAAGATCGTGATCCTGATCGGCACCAGTTTCGTCGTCGCCGCTCTGGTGCTGAACCGATTCGACTGGAATCCCGGCGACGTCCTCAGGGCGGCCCAGCAGGGCAGCGGCGCGGGCCCGGCCTTCCTCCAGCAGGGCCTTCAGCTGGGCACCTCGGCCGTCGACCGGCTGGACTTCGTCGGTCTCCAGATCACCGTGGTCCTCGGCGTGGCCTGTCTCCCCCACATCACGATGCGTCTGTACTCCGCGCAGGACGTGCCGGCCGTGCGTCGCTCCATGTCGTGGGCGGTCGGCACGGTCACCACCTTCTGTCTGCTCGTGATCGTCATGGGTACGGGCGCGGCGGCGCTGGTGGGATCGCGGTACATCACCGCGGCCGACCCGCAGGGCCGGACGTCGGTGCTCATGCTGTCGCAGGTGCTCGGCGGAGCCTCCTCCGCGGGCACGACGATTCTCTACTCGGCCGTGGCGGGCATGGTGTTCATCACCCTGCTGTCGTCGGTGGCGGGGATGACCCTGGCCGCGGCCTCCTCGCTCGCCCACGACCTGTTCGCCCACGCGGCCCGGCGGGGACAGGCCGAGCCGCGTACGGAGATGACGGTGGCGGCGTGGACGAGCGTGGGCGTGGGAACCGTGGCCATCGGGCTCGCCACGCTCGTCCAGAACTGGAACGTCGGTGTGCTGACCACTCTGGCCATCTGCGTGGGCGCGTCGGCGGTGGCACCCGCGCTCACCTACTCCCTGTTCTGGCGCGGATTCACACGCACCGGCCTGCTCGCCACCCTCTACGGCGGTGCGGCCTGCGCGTTGCTGCTCATGATCTTCTCCAAGGCCGTCTCGGGCACACCGTCCGCCGTCTTCCCGAACGCCGGCTTCGACCTGTTCCCGATGCAGTCCACCGGGCTGATCTCCATCCCGTTCGGCTACCTGGCCGGGTGGCTGGGCAGCCGCCTGGACCACCGGCGCCGCGCCGCCGACAGCCGGGTGAACCGGCGACTGTACGACGAGAGCGAGGCACGGCTGCTCGCCGCAGCGGAATGACCGCGGCCTGAGAGGGTCAGGTGAGCATGCCGGTCAGTGACTGCTCGGTCCACACGGTCTTGCCCTCGCGGGTGTAGCGGGCGCCCCACCGTTCGGCCATCTGCGCCACCAGGAACAGGCCGCGCCCGCCCTCGTCGGTCGTACGGGCGCGGCGCAGGTGGGGGGAGGTGTGGCTGGTGTCGCTGACCTCGCACACCAGGGTCCGTTCGCGGATCAGCCGCAGAGTCGCGGGGCCGCTCGCGTACCGGTACACGTTGGTGACCAGTTCGCTGGCGATCAGCTCGGTGGTGAACGCCAGATGCTCCAGACCCCATTCGGTCAGCTTGGCCGAGGTCAGCGCCCGTGCGCGGGCGGCACTGGCCGGCTCCGGCGGCAGCTGCCACGAGGCGACGTCGTCCTGCGGCAGCGTGCGCGTACGGGCGATCAGCAGGGCGACGTCGTCGCTGGGGCGCGACGGTACGAGCGAGTCGACCACAGCCTGGCATGTTCGCTCCAGGGCGTCCGCCGGGCGGGTGAGCGCCGCGCACAGTTTGGACAGGCCCGCGTCGAGGTCGAGGTGGCGTTCGCCGATGACGCCGTTGGTGTACAGGCACAGCAGGCTTCCCTCGGCCAGTTCGACCTCCCGGGCCTCGAAGGGCAGGCCGCCCAGGCCGAGCGGCGGGCCGGCGGGCAGGTCGAGCGGTGCGACGTGTCCGTCCGGAGTGGTCACCACGGGCGGCGGATGGCCGGCGCGGGCCACGGAACACCGCCGCGAGACCGGGTCGTACACGGCGTACAGGCAGGTGGCGCCGACGACCTGCTCGCCCACGGGCCGTTCGCCCGCCGCCTCCTGTTCGACGGCCAGCAGGTTGACCATGTCATCCAACCGGGAGAGGACCTCGTCCGGTTCCAGGTCGAGGCTCGCCAGGGTGTGTACGGCGGTCCGCAGCCGGCCCATGGTGGCGGCTGCGTGGATGCCACGTCCCACCACGTCGCCGACGACGAGGGCGACCCGGGCCCCGGACAAGGGGATCACGTCGAACCAGTCGCCGCCCAGGCCCGGAGCCGCGCTGGCCGGCAGATACCGCAGCGCCACCTCGACGGCCGGCTGGTCCGGGACCGCCCGGGGCAGCAGGCTGCTCTGCAGGGTGAACGCGGTCTGCTGTTGCTGGGTGAAGCGCCGGGCGTTGTCGATGGCGACGGCGGCGCGCGAGGCGAGTTCCTGGGCGAGGGTGAGATCGTCCGCCTCGAAGGGGTCGGGGCGGCGCGAACGCCACAGGGTCATCACGCCCAGCACCATGCCGCGCGCGGCGAGGGGTGCGACGATCAGCGAGTGGACGCCCAGGTCCGGAGCGTGGGCTCCCTGGTGGCCTTCCGTCGAGAGCCAGTCGGGCGGCAGCACCGGTTCCAGGACGGGCCGCCCTTCGGACAGGCACCTGGCCTGGGGTGAGTCGGGCGCGAAGTCCACCGGCTCGCCGTAGGGGTGCGGTGGGCCGGGTTGCTGGGCCCCCACGCTGCTGGCGCCGAGCCGTACGACGGGCCCCG
This sequence comes from Streptomyces sp. NPDC001492, assembly GCF_053597275.1. Taxonomy (NCBI): domain Bacteria; kingdom Bacillati; phylum Actinomycetota; class Actinomycetes; order Kitasatosporales; family Streptomycetaceae; genus Streptomyces; species Streptomyces sp. NPDC001492. The sequence continues at coordinate 72,771 of NZ_JBSFHW010000025.1, forward strand.
CCAGGGCCGGTGCCAGTTCCTCGCCGCGCGTCACCGGCTGGAGCAGGTCCACCGACGCGTGGTCGGCGAGGTGGGGCACCATCACCTCGGCGAGTTCCCGGGCGGTCTCCGCCACGTCGAGGGTGGTTCCGATACGGCTGCCGGCCTGGTCGAGGAGCGCGAGCCGGCGCTGGGCCCGATGACGGTCGGTGATGTCCTCGATCATCTCGGCCACGCCCAGGATGCGGCCCGCGGGATCCTCCATGCGGAAGGACGAGACCAGGGCGACCCGTTCCCGTCCCGGATCCTGCTCCAGGCGGACGAACTGCTCGGAGTAGACGAGCGGTCTTCCCGTCTCCATCACCTGGCGCACCCGGTCCAGGGCCTTGCGTGCGTCGTCGGGGATGAGCATCTGTCCGCTGGGCAGCCCTTCGAAGCCCGCCGCGGGGACGCCACTGAAGCGTTCGATGGCCCGGTTGACCCTGAGAAGCCTCAGGTCGGTGCCGTGCACGACCAGTCCGATCGGGCACTGACGGTACAGACCGTCGAGGACCGCACGGTCCCGCTGCCACTCCAGGACGTCGGCCGCGAGTGCCCCGGCCAGGAGCCACTCACAGGTCTGGCCGTCGCGGGAGAGCGCATGGGCCCTGAGCCCCATCTCCACGAGCCGCCCGTCGCGGTGGCGCACCTTCAGCAGCCCGAACCAGCCGCCGGCCTTTCTGCATTTTGCCGCGGCCTCCCTGGCGGCCGGCATTTCGCTCGGGCCGACAAGAAACTCGAAGGCCGGACGACCGATCACGGCCGTGTCCGGGTGGCCGAGCAGCTCCTGCGCCCGCTGGTTCCATCCGACCACGACTCCCCGGTCGTCGAGCACCGCCAGGGCGACGAGGTGCAGGGCGAACGGATCGTCGTGGCTTTCGCTGAACTCCGTCATCCGCTTCTCCACCGCTGTACCGGGACAGTCCCACTCTGGCAACGTCCGTAGCCAGCCGCTACGGGACCGCGCCATGAACAGGGCCCGCCGGGCCGCGCGGGGGTGTCCTCAGGTCGCGTGCCGCCAGGGCCCAGCTGAGCTCCACAGCGGTATCCGCACTGTCCAGGCCGACACCGGTCAGTTCCTCGAACCGGCGCAGCCGGTAGCGGACGGTGTTGACATGGACGTGTGCGCTGCGTGCGACCTCGCGGATGTGCCGCCCCTTCTCCAGGTATCCCCGCACCGACTCCTCAATGAGCGCTCCGAACTCACCCTCCGCCTCCAGTGGGCGCAGATAGCGGTCGATCAGCAACTCGGCGAGTTCCGGTTCGGAGACGACGGCCACCCGCCAGGACAGGTCGCTCGGCCGGGCGGGCGTCGCGCTCGGCCTCGTTCACCCGCATACCGCTCGGGCGCCAGGGCACCGCCCGGGAGGTGGCGGAAGCCGTCACCTTCCTGCTCTCCGAGCGGGCCTCCTACATCACCGGGCAGAGCCTGGTGGTGGACGGAGGGCTGAACGCCGTCTGAGCACGGGGCCGCCGGCATGGATGCCGCCTGTCCGCTCCCCCTCGGCTGACGGGGCAGGGGCGGGGGCGGTCCCGAGGGTCAGGGCATCGACCGGGACCGCCCCCGCCGGCTCACTTCGCCAGCGGGCCGAACTCCTTGCGGGTGTCAACCGGCTTGCCGAACAGCTGCCACCGCTCGCCCTTGAACCGCATCAGCTGCATCGTCTCGATCGGGAAGGCGTCGTCCTGGCCCGTGGACAGGGTGACCCCGGGCAGCAGCAGGCCCACCTTCACGTCCTTCAGGTGGCGCACCGCGTCCCGCAGCCCTTCCCTGGTCGGACACTTCATCGCGTCCAGGGCCTGGTGCAGGCTGGAGGCGACGGCCCAGCCGTAGGCGTTGAACTGGTTGGCCGGGTCGGCGTCCGGTGCGTACTTGTGCAGGGCATCCGTGTACGTCTTCATCTCGGGGTCCTTCGCCCACTGCGGGTCGGCGGGGTCCTTGAAGTACGTCGCCGAGACCACACCCTGGACGTTCTTGAACCCGACGGGCTGGAGCACGGCCGCGGACGAGGACACGTTGTTGACGATGTGCAGCGGGTTCCACTTGGTGTTCTTGGCGTCGGCGGCGAGGGCCTGGCTGCCGAACTTGGGAGTGGTGATGTTCAACAGCACGTCGGCCTTGGAGCGTGCGAGGCTCGCCATCTGTGCCGACACGGACGGGTCGGTGACCTCGTAGCTCTCCTCGGCGACCACCTTGATGCCACTGCCGGCGACGGCCTTCTTGAACCCGCCGAGCAGGTCCTTGCCGAAGTCGTCGTTCTGGTAGAGGACCGCGACCTTGGCGTTCGGCTTCTCCTCCTTGAGGTACTTGGCGTACACCCGGGCCTCGGCCACATAGTTGGGCTGCCACCCGATGGTCCAGGGGTGCTTGTCGTCGCTGCCCCAGACGGAGGCACCCGTGGCGACGAACGGCTGCGGCACCTTCTGCTTGTTGAGGTAGTCCCACACGGCCGCCGTGGACGGGGTGCCCAGCGTCTGGAACACCGCGAAGACCTTCTCCTGCTCGACGAGTCTGCGGGCCTCCTCGACCGCCTTGGGCGGCTGGTAGCCGTCGTCACGGACGACGAACTGCACCTTGCGGCCGTCTATGCCGCCCTTGTCGTTGACGTACTTGAAGTAGGCGGCGACGCCCTTGCTGATCGTGCCGTACGCGGAGGCCGGTCCCGACAGCGGGTAGATCCCGCCCAGCTTGATGGTCTTGTCCGTGATGCCGGTGGTCTGCTGCCCCTTGCACGCGCCATCGGCGGCGGTGTCCTGGGGGGCCTGCCCTCGCTGGCTGCTGCAGGCGGTCGCGGTGAGCAGGGCGGCGGTGGCGGCTGCGACAGCCCGCAGAGCGGTGGTCTTACGCATGTGATTCAGTCCTTTTCCGTGCGGGGCGGGGCGCCCACGGGTTCGGCGTCGGCTACTGCGGGGTCCGCAGGGGTGAGGGTCGCGGAGGGTCCGGTCTCGGCCTGCGCGTTCGGCTCCGGATCGGGCGCGGATTCGTTCTCCGGCGTCCGGTCGACGGCGGTGGCAGTGGAAGTGGCTGCGGTACGGGGCAGGCGGCGGGCGACGGCGCCCAGGACACGGCCCGGCAGACCGGCCAGTCCCGTCGGGGCCACGAACATCACCGTGATGATCAGCAGGCCGAACACCACTCCCGGCGCGGCCTCGCTGAGGTCCTGGGAGACGCTCGGCACATACATCACGAACGCCGCGCCCAGCAGGGGCCCGTACAGCGAGCCGAGCCCTCCGACCACCAGGCCGGCCAGCAGGGTGATGGACAGCACGAAGCTGAAGGAGTCGGGCGAGACGAAGCCGATCACCCAGGTGTACAGACACCCGGCGACCCCCGCGAACATCGCGCTCCACGCGAAGGCGAGCGTCTTGTGCATGGACAGCCGTACGCCCATGACCTCGGCGGCGCTCTCGTTGTCCCGTACGGCGAGCAGGGCCCGGCCGACCCGGGAGCGCAGCAGGTTGCGGGCGAGCAGCAGGGCCGCTGCGGCGACGGTGAGGACGACGAAGTACATCCATTGGTCCTCGGCGAGACCGCTCCACGCGGGTGGCTGCAGCTTGTCCACGGTCAGGCCCATGGAGCCGCCCGTCACCGGTTCGAGCCGTTTGAGCAGGGGCGGCAGGAACACCGCGAAGGAGAGGGTGACCAGGGCCAGATACAGCCCGCGCAGCCGCAGCGCGGGCACTCCGAACCCGAGGCCCAGCAGGAAGCATCCGGCGGCCGCGACCGGAAGCGTGGCCAGGTGGCCGGTGTCGTACCGGTCGAGCATGACCGCCGCCGAGTAGGCCCCCGCCGCGAAGAACGCGCCGTGCCCGAGCGAGATCTGCCCGCCGAAGCCGACCAGCAGGTTCAGCCCGGCCAGCGCGACGGCGTACAGCAGCACCATGGTCAGCTGGAAGACCTGGAACGGGGCGAAGTAGAACGGTGCGCCGCAGGCGACCGCCAGCGCGAGCAGCGCGGTGAGGGCGGCTCGCAGCCGCCGGGCCCGGCCGGTGCCGAGTGCCGTGGTGAGGGTGCTCATGCGCGCTCCACCGCCGCCCGTCCGAACAGGCCCTGGGGCCGCGCCAGCAGCACCGCCAGAATGATCACGAGGGGTACGCCCACCTTCAGATCGGCACCGACCACGTCGACGTACGCCCCGGTCAGCGTCTCGGCGACGCCCACGAACAGGCCGCCGACGACCGCGCCCACGGGGCTGTCGAAGCCTCCCAGGGTGGCCGCGGCGAAGGCGTAGATCAGCACCCCGCCCATCATGTTGGGCTCCAGGAACAGCAGTGGGGCGACGAGCACGCCCGACACGGCGCCGACCGTCGCGGCCAGCCCCCAGCCGAGCATCAGGACCCGGCCCACCCGGATGCCCGACAGCCGTGCGGAGGCCGGATTGCAGGCGACGGCCCGCATCACCAGGCCGATGGAGGTGTGCTGGAACAGCAGATACAGCAGGCCCATCACGCCGGCCACCACGCCGAGGATCCCGAGCGTCGACCAGTCCACGCGTACTCCGGCCAGGTCGAGCCCGCCGTCGGGGAACTGCTGCGGGAAGTCCTTGACGGTGAACGACCAGATGAGGCCGGCCAGCGCGTTGACGAAGATGAACAGGCCGACGGTGACGATGACCACCGTCAGCTCGGGCGCGCCCTGCACGGGGCGGATGACGATCCGCTCGACCAGCATGCCGCCGGCGAAGGACACCGCGAGGGTGACCGGCAGCGCCAGCCAGAACGGCATCCCGGATGCCATCAACTGCCAGGCGACATACGTGGAGAGCATGGCCAGCTCACCCTGCGCGAAGTTGACGATGCCCGTGAACCGGTGGATCAGTACGAGGGCCAGAGCCAGGCTGGCGTACACCGCGCCGGAGCCCAGTCCTTCCACCAGTTGCTGGAGAAAGTCGGTCACGGCGCTCACCCGGCCTTGCGGGAGCCGAGGGAGACACCGAGGTAGACCTCGGCGACCTGCCCGTCCTCGCGGATCTGCCGGGCCGGCCCGGACAGCACCAGGCGGCCGGCCTCCAGTACGTGCGCCCGGTGCGCGATGTCCAGCGCGAGCTGGGCGTTCTGCTCGACGACGACCACGGTGGTGCGTTCCTCCTCGTTGACGGCACGGACGATTTCGAACAGCTCACGGGTGACCAGTGGCGCGAGGCCCAGGGACGGCTCGTCGAGGAGCAGCAGCGAGGGCCGCAGCATCAGGGCCCTGCCGATGGCGAGCATCTGCTGCTCCCCGCCGCTGAGGCTGCCGGCGGCCTGCCGCGAGCGTTGGCGCAGTTTGGGAAAGTGGCCGTAGATCCGCTCCAGGTCGGCCGCCACGGCCGCCCTCTCGGCGCGGCTCCGCCATCCGGAGCCGGTGCGCAGGTGGGCGCCGATGCGCAGGTTCTCCTCGACGGTCAGCTCGTTGAAGGTGCCCCGTCCCTCGGGCACATGCGCCACGCCGAGCCGGGCGGCCTGTTCGGGCGAACGGCCCAGCAGTTCCGTGCCGTTCAGGGTGACCGAGCCGCGGCCGCGGACCATGCCGCTCAGCGCCCGCAGTGTCGTGGTCTTGCCCGCGCCGTTGGGTCCGAGGATCGCGCAGACCTCGCCCCGGGCGACGGAGAAGTCGAGGCCCTGGAGGACGCGGGCCTGGCCGTATCCGGCGTGCAGTGAGGACACCTTCAGGAAGTCCGGTTCCGCAGTCGGGGCATCCGGCTGCGTGGTCTCAGTGGTGGTGGGCTCGCTCATGCGGCCACTCCCAGGTACGCCTCGACGACCGCCGGATCGCGCTGGATCTCCTCCGGCGTGCCCTCGGCGATCTTGCGGCCGAAGTCGAGGCAGACCACCTTGTCGCACAGGCCCATCACGAACCCCATGTGGTGTTCGACCACCACGAGCGTGAGGTCGAACTCCTCACGCACCGACCGGACCAGGTCCGCGAATTGGCCGACCTCGCCGTGGCTGAGCCCGTTGACGGGTTCGTCGAGCAGCAGCAGCCGGGGCCGTACGGCGAGGGCCCGGGCGAGTTCGACGCGTTTGAGCGTGCCGAACGGCAGCCCGGCGGCGAGGTGGTCGGCGACGTCCGCCAGACCGAGCCGCCGTAGCAGGTCGTCCGCCTGATCACACAGTTCCCTCTCCTCCCGCCGGACGCGGGGCAGCCGGAGCGCCGCGGCGAGGTGTCCGGTGTGCCCCCGGCTGTGGGCGCCGACCATGACGTTCTCCCGGACCGTGAGCTGCGGGAAGAGGCCCAGGTTCTGGAAGGTGCGGGCGATGCCGCGCCCGGCCACGGCGTGCGGAGGGAGGGTCAGCAGGTCCTCGCCCTCGAACCGCACGTCTCCCCCGTCGGGGGTGCAGCGCCTGGTGAGGCAGTTGAACAAGGTGGTCTTGCCGGCTCCGTTCGGTCCGATGAGCCCTACGGCGGTGCCCGGCTCGACGGTGAACGCGACACCGTCAAGTGCCGTGATCCCGCCGAAACGCACGGTGATACCGTCGACCGCGAGCATGAGTGACGCCCCTTCCGACGTTCTGGGGGGTGGGAGAGCGTCACAGTAGGTGGGGGCGTTCGGGGCGCACATTGGGTGCGAGCACCCAACTTCCCGGCCGTCGGACTGTGCGCCGCGCACAGATAACGCTTGATGTCTCACTCCGAGCCTGTTGACTGAGCACGAGGCGGGCGGCGACGATCGGCACCATGCCGCACGGGCCCGCTCCGGGCGCTCCCCTGCTTTCCGAACCGCTCCGCCGGGAGCGGTGGCGGATCCTGCACGCCGTCCACGACCGGGTCGAGGAGGTGGCGGACACCGCCGTGGGGGTGATGCGTGCGGAGATCCCGTCGTACGCACTGCAGGACGAACGCTTCTTCGCGGACGTACGGGAGCAGGTGCTCGAGCACTACCGGATGCAGTTGGCGGCGCTGGCCGGGGATCGCGGTATCGCCCCCGAGGACCTGGTCTTCAGCCGCGCCGCGGCCATGCGGCGGGCACGGGCCGGGTTCGCCCTGGAGGACTGGATCAGTGCCTTCCGGGTCGGCCGGCAAGTGCTGTGGGACGCGCTGCTGGACTGCGCCGGCACGTCCGCCGAGGCCCAGCAGGCCGCGCTGTCCCTGGTCACCCCGCTGATGCGGTACGTCGACTACGCCAGCACCCATGCCGCGCAGGCCTACGTCGAGTACCAGCAGCACGTGGTGGCGGACGCCGACCGGGAGCGCCGGGACCTTCTTGACCAGCTCCTGGCCGGCGTGGCACCGACGCGCGGTCCGCTGTCCGCCGCCGCGCAGGCGTACGGCATCGGGCCGCACTCGCCGATGATGGCGGTCGTGGCGGTGTGTGTGGGCGACACCCGCACCGGGGACCTCACGTCGGCCGAGCACGGGTATGCGACCACCGCGTCGATCAGCGTGGCCGGGCCGTGGGCGGGCCGGACCCTGGTCGTCGTACGCCACGAAGAGGTGGTGGCCGTGCCCGTGGTCCGGGCCGGCATGACCGCGGACGACATATGCGCCCACTTCGAGGCCGTGCAGCAGCGGCTCGCGCGGGGCGGGACCATGCTCTCCATGGGGATCAGTACGGTCGCGCAGGGCGCGTGTGAACTGCCGCGCGCGTACGAGGAGGCGCGGGCAGCCCTTGACCTGGTGCCGAGCGGGGGCGGGGTGGCTGCGCTGCCGCGGCTTTCCCCCTTCGACTACCTCGCGCTGCGGGCCGACGACCTGGCCCGTCAGCTGGTCGATCCGCGGGTGCGGGTGCTGCTGGAGGAGGACCGCAGGCGGGGCGACACGCTGGCCGCCACCATTCGGGCCTTCGCGGACGCCGACCTCAATCTGCGGCTGGCCGCCGACCGGCTGCGGGTGCATCACAACACGGCGCACTACCGGTTGCGCCGGATCGAGGAACGCACCGGCCGCAATCCGCGCCGGATCGCCGACCTGCTGGAACTACTGGTCGCCCTCGCCATCCGCGACGGCGCCAGGGAAGGTGAGGAGGGCCGGTGAGCGGCATCGTGGAGTCCGCCGGAACCGAGGCGGCACATCAACTGTCGGGCGAGCAGGGAGAGTCGGCCCTGTCGGAGGGGCACGCGGAGCAGAACGGAACCGTCCGGCGTGCGCTGCTGGATGCCGCGCTGGAGGTGTTCACCGAGCGCGGTTACACCGACGCCGGCCTCACCGAGATCGCGGCGCGCTCCGGCATCCCGGTGGGCAGCCTCTTCCAGCACTACGGCGGCAAGCGAGGGCTCTACCTGGCCCTGTGGGAGGAGTTCCGGGAGGAACAGGAGCGCAGGACCGCGGCCACGCTGGCCGCCGAGCGCGGCCGCGGTGTGGACGACCCCATTGCTCTGTTCGTGGCGGGAACCAGGGCGTATCTGGAGGGCGCCTGGGACAATCGCAGGCTCGGCATGCTCCTCGTGGAGGACGACGGCCCCGCGGGCTTCGACGCGCTGCGCCGCCAGTGGGACCGCGCATGGGTACGGCGCAACGCCCGGCTGCTGGAGGTGGACGAGCGACGACGTGCCGGCCGGGTCCGGGTGAGTGTACTGACCACCGTCATCGGCGGGGCGGCGCGCGAGCTGGGCGATTGCCGGGATGAGACGGAGGCCCGGGAGATAGTGGACGAGGTGTGCGGCATCCTGATCCATCTGTCGGCACCGCCCGGCCCGTGACCAGCAGAAGAAGAGGAGTCGCCAGCCATGTCGCTCGCCCGCGTCCACAACTTCTCCCTCTCGCTCGACGGCTTCGGCACCGGTGAGGGTCTGAGCCGGGAAGCGCCGTTCGGCCACGCCGGTGAAAGGCTGCACCAGTGGATGTTCGCCACCCGGTGGTGGCACGAGATGACCGGCGAGCCGGGCGGGACCAGCGGCCTCGACGACGCCTTCGTGCGGCAGTTCACGCCCGGGATCGGCGCCGAGATCATGGGCGCCGGGAAGTACGGCTACCCCGGATGGCACGAAGACGAGGAGTGGAAGGGCTGGTGGGGGCCCAACCCGCCCTTCCACACACCGACCTTCGTCCTCACCCGCCACACGCGCCCGTCGATCGAGATGGAGGGCGGCACGACCTTCCACTTCCTCGACACATCGCCCGCCGAGGCGCTGGAGACGGCCCGCGAGGCCGCCGGCGGCCAGGACGTACGCATCGGCGGGGGACCCACCGTGATCCGCGACTTCCTCGCCGCCGGGCTCATCGACCATCTGCACGTCGTGGTGGTCCCGATCCTGCTCGGCCGGGGCGTACGCCTCTGGGACGGACTGGAGAGCGTCGAGAAGGACTACCGGGTCGAGGCCACCTCCTCGCCCAGCGGGGTCACGCATGTGACGTTCAGCCGCGCAGGTCTCTGAACCGCCTCCGTGCAACACGCCTCAGATGCCGATACCGGCTCCTTGCCTGAACGGGACCGCGTCACCCAGGAGTTGGCCGCCGTCGATCACCATCGTCTCGCCCGTGATCCAACTCGCCGCGTCCGAGACGAGAAAGGCGACCGCCGAGGCGATGTCGGCATGCTCCCCGATACGCCCCGGTGCCGTCGAGGCGGAGACGGCCTGCTCGTGCTCCTTCCACAGGGCCTCGGCCGGCTTGGTGCGCACCACACCGGGTGCCACCGCGTTGACGCGGACCTTCGGTGAGACTTCCAGGGCCAGTTGCCTGGTGAGATGGATCAGTGCGGCCTTCGACGCGTTGTAGAGGCCGATGTTCGCCTCGAAGGCCATTCCGCCGACCGATGCGTGTTGACGACCGCGCCTCCGTGCCGGCCCATCCAGGCCCGGGTGACCAGGCCCGTCCACAGGACGGGAGCCCACAGGTTCACACCGAAGGTCTTGGCGCACCGGCCGTGGTCCTGGTCGATGACGGGCCCGAAGGCCGGGTTGGTCCCCGCGTTGTTGACGAGGATGTCCAGGCTGCCGAACCGTTCGAGCGTCAGCTCGACACAGCGCCGGGCCGCCTCCTCGTCGACCGCGTGGGCCCCGACGCCGACCGCTGTGCCGCCGACCTGGGCCGCGGCGGCGTCCGCCGCCTCCTGGGAGCGGGAGGTGAGGACGACGTTCGCGCCGACTGCGGCGAGGGCCTGCGCCACGCCAGCCCGATACCGCGTGAGGCACCCGTGACGACGGCGGTGCGGCCGGTGAGATCCGGTCCGGCCATGTCAGCTCACCACTGCCGCGTCGCGATACTGGCGCAGTCATGCTTGGCGATGGCCCGCTTGTGGACCTCGTCGGGACCGGTCAGCCAGCCTCAACGTCCGCAGGTGGGCGTACATCATCGCCAGCGGAAAGTCCTCGGTCACGCCCGCAGCGCCAAGGTCGACCCGGCCGCCACCGCCTGGCAGGCCACCACCTCCTATCTGCCCACCGCCAACTCCACGGTGGTCTCGGAGAAGGTCATAGTGGGCAGTCAGCCCCTGGCGTGCCCGAAGTGTCTGATCGCGCCGACCAGCGCGGTGTCCAACGCCACGTGTGCGACGACCCCGTCGGCGAAGGGCTGCCGACTGCTGGACTTTCTGTACTCCAGCACCACCACGGCCACCGACACGGCCTTCGGCGAGTACGCCGGAACAGTGAAGGAGATCAAGCAGTGGTCCACCGAGCCGGGCGCCTCGGCGGCCACGGCCAAGACTGTGCAGTGGTACCACTACGATGGCACCGGACACCTGCGCAGCACCTGGAGTCGCGAGATCAGCCCGGCGACGCTGACCGAATACAGCTACGACGCCGCTAACCGGCTGGTCGGCGGCCACCCGTCGGCTGGGCCCGCCGGTCAGTCGACGCCCTCGATGATGCGGAAGTCGCGCTCGAAGCCGTCGGGGAGGGCCACCAGCGCCTTCTGGTAGGCCTCGCTCGCGTAGGCCGCGACGGCCTGTTCAAAGCTGTCGAACTCGATCAGAACGACGCGTTGCGTGATTCCGGCCTCGTGAGCGACGACTCGACCCCCACGGGACAGGGTGCGCCCGCCCCCAGCCCGGACAGCCGGACCGGCCAGCTCGAAGTAGGCGGTCAGGCTCTCAGGGTCGGAGGTGGCGGGGTAGACACTGGCCCAGTAGCCCTTAGCCATGGAAACCTCCTGTGTTCGACCGGACAGGTCCGACTTCGAATTGACACTCGGATCGATCGATCCCGGCGATGGGTAATGCGGTCGGTTGGATCGTCATATGCGCAGGCTAGGGCTTGATGCGTGGCCGGGGGAAAGACCGGTTCGACATAGACTCAGAACGCATCGTTATCAATCGACGGGGAGGGCATGTGGCGCCGGACACGGTGAGCCTGCGGTACTTCCTGGTGCTGGCGCAGGAGTTGAACTTCACCCGCGCGGCCGCACGGATCGGTATCGCACAGCCCGCACTCAGTGCCCGGATGCGCCGATTGGAGGCGGAACTCGGTACGAGCCTGCTGATGCGCAACACCCGCAGCGTCGAATTGACCCCGGCCGGTGCGGCTTTGGCGGAGTCCGCGCCGCCCGCGCTGGCGGCGCTGGACCAGGCATGGGACGCCGCCCGGAAAGCAGGGGCCGGGGAACTGGGCACGCTGCGCATCGGATACAGCCTCAGCACGGGGGCCGAGACGACACCGGCCCTGGTGGACAGGCTCATGCGCAGCAGCCCGGGACTCGAGGTCGGCGCGCTCCCGATGGTGACACCGGAGATCTCGCCCGCGGTCGCCGACGGCCGCATCGATGCCGGGATCACCCGCGGTGAACAGCCGGGTCGTGGCGTGCGCCGGTTCCTGCTGCGGCGTCAGCGCGTCGGGGTCCAACTGGCGCAGCATCATCCACTGGCCGAACACCCGGAGATCGAGATCGCCGATGCGGCCGCGTATCCGCTGCGGCTGCCCGGCCGTACGGCCAACCCCGTGATCCACGATCAGCTGTCCGCACTGTTCCGCGACGCCCGACCAGACCTCCGGTTCCACACGCCCGCAGTCTCTTTCGACATGTCTCAGCGTGACCTGCGCGACGGGCTCACCCTCGCGCCGGCCGGTGAAGCCGCGGCCACGACATCACCGGCCGGCCTCACGTGGCGACCACTGCTGGGCGCACCCCCCTTGACGATCCACCTGGTCCTCCCGCGCGTGCCGTCACCACTGCACCGCCGCATCCGTACCGTCGCCAAAACCCTGGCGCACGAGCTGCACTGGCTGCCGGACTGACGCACATCAGGTCACGCGAGACGGACGCCGACCGTGGCGAGGCCCATTCACCAGCACGGATCGCCTCCGAGATCAATAACAGCGCCAAGTCCAGCCGGGCAAGCACAGCCTGCCGTTCTCGACTTGCACCCTGGACAAGCCGGTTGACTTCCTGGTCGCTGAGGGGTGGTCGACGACTGACGAGTTCGGCCTCTACGAACGCCTACGGCAGAAGGCCCCAGACCACCAGGGTCATAGGCGTCCGTCAGCTGCATGCCTCTCCAGGCCGTTCGCGGCCTTCCTGGACGGCTCCGGCATGGTGACCCCGACTGCGGCGTACACCGCCGTCGGGGTCACCATGTTCCGTCCGCCGCCCAGCAGTTCGCCCCGTCTGTACGCGGGCGTTGCAGAGCCCTGCGCTAGAAGGTCAGGTTCCAGGCGTCGATCTTTCCTGTGTCGGAGGCGGCGTTGTCGTTGACGCGCAGCTTCCAGGTGCCGTTGGCGACCTGCGAGGAGGCGTTCACGGTGTAGGTCTGGGCGATGTTGTCGGCGCTGCCGCCGGTGCGGTTGTGCAGCGTGTAGACGGTGCCGTCCGGCGCCACCAGGTCGACCTTCAGGTCACCGATGTAGGTGTGCTTGATGTCCACACCCACCTTGAGGGTGGCCGGGGCGTTGCCGGTCACACCGGTGACGGCGATCGGGCTCTCCACGGTCGCGTTGTCGTTGATGGCGAAGTCCGCGAGGTTCTCGAAGTACTTGCCGGGCGGCGGTGTGGCACCGACTGCTTTGAGCGCGTCGACCTGCCCCTCGCCGAAGAACGAGTTGTTGGCCGTCGTACCCGTGCAACGGCTGTCCGAGGGGCAGGCGATGTCGTTGGCCTGCTCGGCCAGCTTGGCGCGGAGCTGCGCCGGGGTGATGCCCGGGTTGGCGCTGGCGATGAGCGCCGCCACGCCGACCACGTGAGGGGTGGCCATCGAGGTGCCGCTCTTGCTGCCGTAGCCGCCGCCGGGGACGGTGGAGTACACGTTGCTGCCCGGCGCCGCGACGTCGATGACACCTTGACCGTAGTTGGAGAACGAGGCCTTGGTGACGCCGGTGCCGTTGGCCGCGACCGTGACCACACCCGGCAGCTCGGTCGGGATGTCGAGGCAGGCGTTGGTGATGGTGCGGGTGACCGGCGTCGAGTCGTTCGGGCTCGCGGAGTCGGTCGTCTTGTGGGCGAGGTCGTAGTTCTCGTTGCCCGCCGCGGCGATCTGGAGGGAGCCCTTGCTCTCGGCGTACTCCTGGGCGCGCTTGACGCCCTCGATGATGGCCGACTGGTCGATGTTGTCCGGGCAGTTGAACTGCCACGGGTCCGTGTAATAGCTGTTGTTGGTGACCTTGAAGCCGTGGTCACCGGCCCAGACGAAGCCGCAGATGGTGTTCTCGGCGAAGAAGAAGGAGTTGCCCGGCTCGGCGACCCGGACCGCGGCGATCTTCACGCCGGGTGCCACGCCGACGACGCCCTTGCCGTTCTTGGCGGCGGCGATGGTGCCCGCCACGTGGGTGCCGTGCGTGTCGACGTCCCGCCACGCGCCGGTACGGGTGTCGGGCTTGCCGTAGGCGCAGGAGACCGAGTCGGCCGCGTCGAAGTTGGGCGCCAGGTCCTGGTGCTGGTCGTCCACACCGGTGTCCAGGATGCCGACCGTGACGGAGGGGGAGCCCGGGTTGACGGCCCAGGCCTGGTCGGCCTTGATCTGGCTCATGTCGGCCCGGACCGGTTCTCCGGCCGGGGTCGAGGACTGGGCCGGATTGGGCGGGAGCGCCGGGTTGTAGGCGTCCGCCGGGACGTCCGAGGTGCGCGTGGCGCCGACCTGCTGCACGCCGGCGACGCCGCGCATGGTGGCGGCGAATCCGCTCGACGCCGAGTGGGCGACGATCACACCGATGGCGTCGAAGCTGGAGAAGACGGTGCCGCCGTTGGCCGCGATCGCGGAGCGGACCGCCGAAGTGTCACCGGGGGCGGTGATCACGAGGTAGGCACGCGTGCCGGCCACCCAGGCCGCAGTCTGGGAAGCCGGCTTGGCGGCCGGCGCCTGGGCCTTGGCGGCCGCCGCGGCGGAGGGGACGACCGGGAGCGTTCCCGCGAGGGCGCCCGGGGCGCCGAACGCGAGGGCGGCGCCGAGCGTGGCCGCCAGCACCAGCGTGCGTCTCGGTCGGCTGGATCTGTGGGGTATCAATGCGTCCTCCGTAGACGGCCCGGCTGTGCTGGTGGCACCGACCGGGCCGTACGAAACGAGTGGTGGGAGCAAGATGTCAGGTGCATGCCCGTGGACGGAAGTACCTTTCCGTACAGGGACGTTGTGAAGGCATGGCTGAAAAGCGACGTCCTGTGTGCCGACGCGGCGGCGCGGGCGTACGGGGCGTCGCAGACGGGATGCCAAGGAGTTCGCCGCGGTGGCGGGCGACGGGGAGCAAGGGGCACGCCGTGATCGACGCCGGCCGGGGCGCGGTGACCGGCTCGTTCAGCGACTGCTGTTCCTTCACACGGCGTTGCCCGACACCTCGACGCGTCTCGCCGCTGAACGGTGCGCTGACGCCGCATTGGGCGTCCTGTCCCACTTCCGTGTCGAGCCCTACGAGATGGGTTTCTCGATGCTCCACAGCGTGGCCGATGAGTTTGCGGCTCCGGGACGGTCCAGACTCGTGACACCCCAGGAAAGGACGCCGTCATGTCGGAGCTTCTCGTCGACTTCATCACCTCCCTCGACGGCTACGCCTCGGGAGAGGGATGGCCCGGCTTCTGGGGCCTGGACGGCCCGGAGTACCTCGCATGGCTCGGTGACCAGCCCCAGGCCACCTACCTGATGGGAGCCAACACCTACCGCCTGATGTCGGGCTTCGCCGCAGGCGAGCTACCAGAAGGCCAAGACGAGTTCAGGCCCGAAGAAGAAGCCTCCGTCGACGAGCTCACACAAGCACCCAAAGTGGTGTTCTCCACCTCACTCAAAGAGCCACTGACATGGGCCAACTCCACACTCGTCCGCGACGACGCCGTCGACGCGGTCCGCACCATGAAGTCGGGCGGCACGGGGCTCCTCAGCACGATCGGCAGCCTCAGCCTGTGCCGGTCCCTGATCCGAGCCGGCCTCGTCGACCGCTTCCGCGTCGTGATGTTCCCCGTGATCACCGGAGCCACCGGCCAGGAACGCATCTACGACGGCTACCCCGACATCGCCCTGGAGATGACCGCGCACCGCACCTTCGACGACCGCATCCAACTGGTCGAGTACAAACCCCACGTACTCGAACACCCCCCGCTCAGCACCCCCGCGTGACACCGCCCCCTCCCCGGCCCGGACAAACCAGGTGGTCGTCGGCTGACGGTCCCCAGCGGCTGGTCGCCGCAGACTCCTTGGGCTCGGCCGTCTGCGCGATCGCTTACCGACTGAAGTAGGCGCTCTCCGCCCACGGACCGCCAGAACATGAAGCCGGACCTGCCACGTCTGGCGGTGAGCGCCTTCTTGTCCAACCGCTAGGAGCCGAGGGATGCGGTGTTGCGTCGGGTCTCCGCGAGGTGGATGTCGACGTACCGCGTGAGGGTCAGCGCGTCGCGCGGCTCATCGGCCTGGAAGGTGACGCGACGCAGCAGGCTGACCCCGTCGAGCGCGACGCCCTCGCGGGCGAGGACGAAGACGAGGGCGAGAAAGGCGGACCGGGCGTTGCCGTCGTCGAAGGGATGGAAGAAGCAGACGTCGAGATAGGCACGTGCGGCTCGGGCGGTGAGCGGAAGGGGCCGCTCGGCGTCCCGCGCGCTCTCGGCCAGACAGGCGTCGAGGCGGGCTCGGGTGTGAGGGCCGATGCCGTAGCGTTCCCGGCCCCCCTTGGCGAACGCCGGCAGCTCACGGAACGGGGGCAACTGTTCCGTGCGCAGGACATGTTGCTGCCAGCGCCGCAGCAGCTCGAAGTCGAGTCGGGCGCCGCGTGCCGCGTCGGCCCGCAGCAGCTCCAGGGCGGCGAGCAGGCCCGCGGCGCGGGCGGGGTCGATGGCGCCGTCGAAGGCACGGATGTCCTCCACGGCGCCGTCGCGTGACGGGGTCACCGGTTCCTCGCCGCCCCCGTCGGGGGCCTCGTGCCAGGGCACGGTTTCGCGCACCGCGAGCCACCGCTCGAGGTGGTCCTGCGCGAGCCCGCCCGCTCGTACGGCGTGGTCCGGCCGCAGCGAGCGCGAGAGCCGCTCGGCGACGTCCTCGACCAGTACCGGGTCGGGGCCGGTCCAGCTCTTGAACCGCCCGCCGATCGCCTCGTCGACCAGTTTCTCGGCGGCGTCGGGTGCGACGTTCCAGCGGCTGAGGAACCAGGTGAGCACCTGATGGCAGTGCCCGTGCCAGCCACTGCCGCAGCCGGTGCGGTCAGTGACCTGCAGGATCAGGTTTCGGGCGGCGCGCTCCCACAAGATCCGCTGGTCGCCGACCTCGGCCAGGTTCAGCGGGTACGCGTCGAACCACCCGGCGAGGCTCTCCAGCCACTCGCGCCACTCGCACAGCGCCGCGACGACTCGGTCGAGCGTCTCCTCCGGGATGGTGATCGAGTCCCGCGGGCAGCACCAGTTCCCGATGGGTCCTCCGTCGAAGTCGCCTTCGTCGTGCGCCCAGCGCCAGCCCACGGTCCAGCGGCCGTAGCGCTCGGCGAGGGCGTGCGCCATGGCATCGGCCCAGGGCTGCCCGTCGCCCGAGCTCCAGGCACTCATCGCCGGGTCACCGAGGGGGATGTCAGGGCGGCTGGGCACCCTCCGAGCAGGCCCGAGCGACCGCACCACCTGCGGCGCCGACGCGCTGTCGAAGAAATGACGGGCGGGATCCACATCGCCCCAGGTCAGAAAACGGGGGGCCAGCTCGACGATCACCGCGCAAGCCTGCCACGCCCACCCGCCCGTAGTTCAAGCGGATTACCGACCTGAAGTGCTCAGCTGCCGGCCGAAGCGGTCACCCGCACTCTCCGCAAGAGCGACGACGGCATCCAGCGGGCGCCGCGCCGCGTGCTGGATGAGGCGGCCAGATTCGCGGCGGGACCGGAGCGGCGTTTCCGAGGAGGCCCCTGAAGCCATCCGCAGGCGAAGCCAAGCAGTAGGAACAGTGTCCGCTCCGAGCCCGGCAAGGTGCTGCACGACAGTGGATTGCGATGCGGATCGCGAGGTGCTCAACAGCCTTGGTGAGGCGGAACGGGCTGTCCTTGATCTCCTCCAGCCAGTGCGGTGTGGTGGCGACTCCCTCCGGCTTCATGTCGAATACTGGCGAGGCGAGCCACCCGAGGTCGGTGTCCTGCACCGTCACAGGTGCCGCTACGGGGACAGCTGCTCGGCGGTGCACAGCTATCCCATGTGCGTGGCCGGCTTCAGGGAAAGAGCTGCGCCCGACCATCGGCATCCGCCGGCCTGCGGCTTCAGTAGCGCAAAGCATGGTGGTCGTCACCGATGCGGCGCGCTGTCTGTCACGAGCGGCAGGCGAGCGGGGGCGATGTCACCGCGTTCGGCTTCTGGTGGGTGCCGGGCGGCGGACCTCGGCGATCACGGGCCATATTTCGCGCGCCCTACACGAACCCCGTCTCCTACGATCACCTGGTACGACTGCTGGAGGGGCGGGAATGCTTGAGGACATCGAGGACGGGACAGCGGCAGCGACGCGGCTCGCGTGTGGTGCGCCGCTGCACGGCACGCTTGATGTCGCCGACCCCGCTGACTGGCTCACGCTGGACGCAGGAGTGCGTGCGGTGGCCTGGCACCGCACGCAGTTCCTGCCGGGTTGGGAGCACTCCGCCTCACTGCCCGCCGACCTGACTCAGCTCGGCGAGTCTCGACTCGCACTCGCCCTCTGCCACCGCGACGGGCGGATCCGTCAGGAGGCGGTGCGTCAGTCGGTCCGATACCCCGGGCTGCTGCCGTTGGTCGTGATCCGCTGCGCCGATTGGGCCGGCCCGGTGCGCGAGCACGCCCGGCGGCTGCTGCGCGAGGCCTTGAATGTGGACTCTGCCGTGGACCTCGCGGCGCTCATCCTCCGCGTCGGCCGCCGCGACAGAGGTGCCTTCGGCATCGATGTGCTCGGCCAGATCCTGAGCCAGGCATCCCACGGGCAGCTCGCTGTTCTCTTCGCTGACCCCGACCGCACCGTCCGTCGGTTCGCGTACCGGCTGGCCATCGAGGGCCGACTGCTCCGCCCCGCCGAGCTGGCCCGCGCGGCCGCCGGGGACCAGGACACCGTGGTCCAGGACCTGTGTGCCACAGCGGCGCTCACGGCTCTGGGAGATGAGGACGCCTACGAGGGTGTGCTGCCTCCACTGCTGTCCGCACGCAACCCGCGGGTCCGTTCGGCCGGCGTCACCGCGCTGAGACGGGCGGGGCGGTCGGGGCAGGCGCAGCTGTTTCTCAGCGACCGTTCCGCGCTCGTGCGTGCTTGTGCCCGGTATGTCGTACGAGAGCAGGGCGGTGACCCGGCGGCCTGGTACCGGGAGCGGTGCACGGCACCGGACGACCCCGAGTTGCCGCCCGGTGCGGTCATCGGGCTGGCCGAGTGCGGCAACCGCGCGGACGCCGGGCTGCTGCGGCCGCTGCTCGCGCACCCGGCGGCCGGGGTGCGGGCGCGAGCGGTGGCAGGGTTGCGGGCGCTGGACTGCACGGATGCGAAGCAGTTGCGGCCGCTCCTCGACGACCCTGCCGCCGGGGTCGTCCGCGAGACCGCCGCCGCCCTGCTGCCCTCGGCCAAGGAACTGCCCGCCGACTGGCTGTTGGAGCGCACCGGCTCCGAGCGACCGCGGCACGTCCGCGTCGGTGCGTTCCGGCTGCTCGACGCGCGCGGCGGCGTCGTGGCGCTACGGGCGGCAGTCGGTCTGTTCGAGGATCCCGACGTGAAGCTGCGCACCTGGGCCGCGCAATCAGTGCAGCGCTGGCATCCGTCGCCGGAGGGGCCGCACGGCGACGCGGAGGTGGGTGAACTGCTCGACCGGAGCCGACACCTCTTCAGCGACCACGTGCTGCGCCGGCGCAAGTGGGAAGCCGGGGTGGACAGCTGAGACTGCACCGCGGTCCAGAACACCGCTCGACACTCGCCGCCCGCTGGCCCTGGTGACAGCACGCCTGCCGTGGTGACAACTATCGTGCTTTGGCTCAATCGGCTGCGATGCCTCCGGCCGGCCACTGCTCAGAAGTCGAGTTCGACGTAGTCGATGTCGCCAGGCAGGCCCTCGATCCCGTCGAGTACGCAATCGCTCGCGCCCGACAGCCCGCGGCCCTGCAGTCGATCGAAGCCAAAGGCCGATTGCGGGACAGCCCTCGGGGCGCCGAACTCACCGGCGACCTCCTGGACGGCTGGCCGAAGGGCATGCGGCTGATCGTCAGGAAGGAACGTCCGCACAGGGGCTCAGTTGCGGCTCACGGACGCGGACGGCATGCGGCTGACCTGTTTCGCCACCAACAACCTTGGGCCGGCCGATCGCCAAGCTGGAGCTCCGTCACCGGCTGCGGGCCCGGGCCGAGAACGCTCCGCGCCGCCCGGGCCACCGGCCTGCGGAATCTCCCTTTGCACCGCACTGCCCAGAACCGGATCCGGCTGGGGATCGTGCGGATCGCACTGGACCTGCTGGCCTGGATGCCGACGCCGGCCCTGATCGGCAAGGCCAGCCTCTAGGGAGCCCCGCCGCCTGCGGCTCCGCCTGTTCACAACGGCCGGACAACTCGTGACCACCGGCCGGTCGGCGAATCCTCCGCCTGGCCCGGCGCCGGCCCGGGACCAGCCACATCACCACCGCTCTTGAGCGACGCCCACTCCTGCCGAATCTCGGCTGAGCAATGGATCCCCGGGCCTGCACAGCCTTCGCCCACAGCACGAAAACGGTCCACCGACTCCGTCGGCGGACCTGAAACGTCGAGGCTAGTCGCGGAGCGTTCGGGGCAGTCCGAACATGGGGAAGAGGCCGTTGTCACCGAAGCGGGTGATGGCGGAGATCCGGTCGCCCTCCAGCGAGAGCACCACCAGCCCGTAGGCGTGCGCGAGCGGGCTGGTGGGATCGCGCAGGTAGGAGCCGAACGCCGGCTGGCCGTTCGCCCGCGCGGGCACCAGCCGGAGCGCCTTGCCGCCCCACCAGGCGAGAGTCTCGTAGAACCGGGCGATGGCCACACGTCCCTGGTACTGGAGGGGCTCGGGCGGCATCGTCAGCCAGGCGTCATCGGCCAGCAGGGCGACCAGCCCGTCGACGTCGGAGCCCTCCATCGCGTCCACGAACCGCCCGACGAGCTCGCGTTCACGCGGTGAGCGCGGCAGCGGCGCCCGGTCGCGGTCGCGCGCGGGCAACTGGCCGTCCAGGGCCGCGCGCGCCCGCTGCAGAGCGCTGTTCACCGAGACGCCGCTGCTGTCGAGCAGGTCGGCCACCTCCGCCGTGCGGAAACCGAGCACGTCGCGCAGCACCAGCACCGCGCGCTGCCGCGGCGGCAGACGCTGGAGTCCCGCCACGAAGGCCAGGGCCAGCGACTCCCTCGACTCGTAGCGGGCGGCCGGTCCCGGCGCCGTGTCCGGCAGGTCCTCCAGCAGGGTGTCCGGGTAGGGCTCGAACCACAGCGGTTCGGAGCGGCGCGTCGGCTCGGGCACGTCGAGCGGGGGGCCGGCCGGCGGCTGCTGGGGGCGGGGGCGGCGGGCCGTGTCGCGCAGCGCGTTCAGGCAGCGGTTGGTCGCGATGCGGTACAGCCAGGCGCGTACCGAGGCCCGCCCCTCGAATCCCCCGAGCCCGCGCCAGGCGGCGAGCAGGGTCTCCTGGACCGTGTCCTCCGCGTCCTGCACGGAGCCGAGCATCCGGTAGCAGTGCGCCTGGAGCTCACGCCGGTAGGGCTCGGTGAGCTCCCGGAACGCCTCCCCGTCACCCGCCCGCGCCCGCGCCAGGGTCGATTCGATCACCACAACGTCCTCGCTTCGCCTCGTCGACTGGTCCTCCCGATAAGGACACCGTCCGGGCCCAAAAGTCATCGGTGACTTCCTCGATGCGGCCGTGTCTCAACAAGCGACCGCATTTCACACCGGTTGCCACACCGCATTTCACGAGGAACAAAGGAGATCGTCACCATGACGAACATCGCTGGCAGTGCAGTACTGATCACCGGAGGCAACCGCGGCATCGGCCGGGCGCTGGTCGAGGAGGCCCTGAGGAGGGGCGCGGCGCGGGTGTACGTCGGTACGCGCGTGCCGCTGGACCACCCGGACGAGCGGGTCACTCCCCTGACGCTGGACGTGACCGACGCGGACCAGTTGCGCCGGGCCGCCGAGGAGGTCGAATCCCACGGCGTCCTCGACGTGCTCGTCAACAACGCCGGCATCGCGCTGTACGACGACCTGAGCGACCGCTCCGTCCTCGAACGGCACCTCGCCGTCAATCTCTTCGGCACCTACGAGGTGACGGGAGCGTTCCTCCCGCTGCTGCTCCGCTCCAAGGGAGCGATCGTCAACAACCTGTCGACCAACAGCCTCGCCCCCTTCCCGCTGATTGCGTCCTACGCGGTCTCCAAGGCGGCCGCGTTCTCCCTGACACAGTCACTGCGCACCCTGCTGGCAGAACAGGGCGTGCGTGTGCACGCCGTGCTGACCGGTCCCGTGGACACCGAGATGAGCAGGGGTATCGACGCCCCGAAGGCATCCGCCCCGTCCGTCGCGCGGGCCGTCTTCGACGGGGTGGAGCAGGACGAGGAGGACATCTTCCCCGACCCCGCGTCCCAGTCGCTGGCCGAGGGCTGGCGCGGAGGCGTGGCGAAGGCCCTGGAGCTGCAGTTCGCGGAGTTCTCGGCGGCGCAGCGTGCCGAGTCCTGAGCCGGAGGGCCGAGCCGGCGCAGATGTCGGCGGTGCGGCGAGCACCCGGACGCCCTCGACTGCGGTTGCGCCGACGGCGACGCTCGGGCTCACCGCAGTGGCGATGCTCGGGCTCATCGCCGTGTCCTGGGCCGTCGCGGTACGGCAGATGAACGGGGCGATGGACATGGGGGTTGCGACCCGGCTCGGTTCCTTCGGGTCCTTCGCCGCCCTGTGGGTTCCGATGATGGCGGCGATGATGCTGCCGGGCGCCACACCGGCGGCCCTGCGGCACGCCCACGCCCACCGCGGTCGCGGATTGGTCGCCGTGCCGTTGTTCGTCGGCACGTATCTCGCAGTCTGGTCCCTCGTCGGCGTCGCCGGGTACGCGGTGTACCGGCCGCACGGATCGTTCATCGCCGGCGTGGTGGTGATCGCGGCAGGCGCCTACGAACTCACACCGCTCAAGCGGTACTTCCGGCGGCACTGCCACGAGGGAGTCCGCTCCGGGCTCGCGTTCGGGCTCCTCTGCGTCGGCTCGTGCATCGGGCTGATGCTGATGCTGCTCGCGCTGGGCGTCATGAGCCGCACCTGGATGTCCCTGATCGCCGTCCTCGTCCTCGCGCAGAAACTGCTGCCCGCGAGAGCCGCCCTCGATGTGCCGTCGGGGCTGGCGATCATCGGACTCGGACTCCTGATCCTGACCGTGCCCTCGTCCGTTCCCGGTCTCATGCCATCGATGTGAGACGTCATCGGCGGCGCGGACCGCACACATCCGAAGAACAAGAAGAAGCGACACGAAGCACAGGAAAGCGAGAGACCATGACCGACCACAAGACGGGAACCCGTGAGGAGTGGCTCGCGGCCAGGCTGGACCTGCTCCAAGCCGAGAAGGAGCTGACCCGGCGTGGCGACGAACTGGCGCGGCGGCGGCAGGAGTTGCCGTGGGTCCGTGTCGACAAGGAGTACCGCTTCGAGACCGAAGCGGGGCCGGCGTCCCTTGACGACCTCTTCGCCGGGTGCTCCCAACTCCTCGTCTACCACTTCATGTTCGGGCCCGAATACAAGGCGGGATGCCGGTCCTGCTCGGCGATCGCGGACGGTTTCGACGGCTCCGTCGTCCACCTCGCGCATCACGACGTCACGCTCTGCGCGGTGTCGCGGGCGCCGCTTGCGCAACTGCAGGCGTACAAACAGCGGATGGGCTGGAATTTCCCCTGGGCGTCGTCGTACGGCAGCGACTTCAACTACGACTTCGGGGTGGCTCACACCGAGCAGGAGTGGCGCGCGGGAGCCGTCACCTACAACTACCGTGCGAACAGGGACCTCCGGCTGCCGTGCGGCGAACTGGGCGTCCAGCTCACCGAGTTCGCGTCGAGCGTGGGAACAGACTGGGACACCTACCGGCGAGAGGGACCGGGCCTGAGCGCGTTCGCGCGCGAGGACGGGATGGTCTACCACACCTACTCGGCGTACGAGCGCGGCCTCGACGGCCTGTGGGGCATGTACCAGTGGCTCGACCGCGCCCCGCTCGGCCGCAACGAGACCGGCATGTGGTGGCACCGTCACGACGAGTACGACAGCAAGTGACACCTATCGACGCCCTCATTGCCGCATTCCCGAACCCGGTGACGCACGAGCGGCGGTCCGCGGCTTCGCCCCTCCAGGGAAGAACACCATGACCATCCGCAACGCCCTCGTCATCGGCGCCGGCAGCGGCGTGGGCCGCGCCACCGCCGACGCCCTCACCGCCGCCGGAGTCGACGTCCTGGCCACCGGCCACGAGCGGGACGCCACGAATCCCGCGCAGGTCGCCGCGCTCCTCGACGAGGCCGACCCGGATCTCGTCGTGGTCACCGCGGGGACACGTCCGCGGATGGCGCCCATCGGGGAGCAGAGCTGGGAGTCGTTCTCGGCGCCGTGGAACGTCGACGTCAAGATCGCCTTCGAGGTGGGCCGGGCCGCACTGGCACGGCCGCTGCGGGCGGACTCGACGGTGGTGATCGTGTCGAGTGGGGCGGGGCTCGGCGGCTCACCGCTGTCGGGAGGCTATGCGGGCGCCAAGCGGGCGCAGATGTTCCTGGCCGACTACCTTCAGTCTGCCGCCGACGCCCGCGCGCTCGGCATCCGGTTCGTCGCCCTGGTCCCGGGCCAGTTGCTGGTGGGCACCACGATCGGTGAGGCCGCGGCCGCCGCGTACGGTGCCGAGAGCGGCCAGACGGCGGAGGCTTATCTGAGGGACCACTTCCCGGTGCCGCTCGACGCAGCCGGGGTCGCCCGTGCCGTCCTAGAGATCGCCTTCGGCGAGGAACACCGCCAAAAGACACTGGTGGCCGTGACGGGCAAGGGGCTGGAGGCCCTCTGAGCCCCTCCTCGTAGGAGCCGGCTGATCCCTGGCCACCGGCCGGTCGGGACCTGACAGCAGGACGGGCCGCTATTGGCTGCCGCACAGGCCGGTCCTGGCCGCGAGACAGGCCGACCTGCTCGTGGGACAGGCTGATTCGACCGCAGGACGGGCGCCCTGCCCCTCAGTCCGTTAGCCGCCGCACCGCGGGACCCGGAGACCCAGGCAGGACGGCGAGGGCGGTGCTCACCACCGGTCTGGCGAGTGGCCGTACGGCTACCCGCCGGACCGGGACGACCTCCGCGGCCGCGCGATAGAGCACTGTCCAGGAACGGCGCCAGGATCACCGCGATCGCGGTCCCCCTCATCGCCAGCCGCACCCTGCACGCCAGTCTGCTGGAGATGGGTGCCCTGGTGGCCATGGAGTACGTGCCCTACCTCGTCCTGAGCCTGCTGGCCGGTGTCTGGCTGGACCGCCGGCCCAAGCGGCCGCTGCTGATCCTCAGCGATGTCGTCCGTGCCGGGCTGCTCGTGTCGATTCCGGTGAGCCGGCTGCTCGACCTACTGTCGGTGCCCGTGCTGCTCGTCATGGCGCTGCTCATCGGGTTCTGCACGGTCGCGGTGGGAACGCAAAACCGAACTCCACGACGCCTGCGTCTCATTGGCCCGCGGCCTCATCTGCTGGCGGCGGCTGAAGAAGCACCGATCAGCACCGATCATGATCGTGGCACGTACTTTTGGCTACAACTCACACCACTCACCCAGAGGGCCGGCCTCCCGCGTCTGCGTGAAGACGTGCACCAGGTCCCACGCCCGATCGACAGCCAGGACAAAATCGCCCGTGAACGCGGCGAGGTCGTCCATGATCGGGACTTCGACCTCGGCACCCGAGGGCGCGGTGCCGTCTCCTACGAGCAGAGACATCCGCTCGGTGTCACTCATCAGGTGGACGACCGCGTGATCATCTCGGAAGGCCAGGGTCAGCACCGGGAAGTCCCTGCTCGGCGACCGAACCTCGACGTACCCCTGGCCACAGGAACGCAGGTCACTGAAGTGATCTGACAGATCCTTCACCTCTGTACGTCGCTCAACCGGATCGAACAGTCCCGATTCCGGCGACGTCGCCGCCCACACCACGCTCATCCCGCCCCGCTTCCCCACTAAGGCCATCGCCCACGACCCAGGGCCACGCTCCCACGCTTCACCACGACACGACTACTTGAGCCAAGGCCGGTGAATTTGACCATCTCGCAGAGGGCTGGCGCGCTCGGCCATGCGAGTGCGTAGTTCGCTGAGCGGTTTTTCGGAATGATCAGCGAGGTAGCTTCGTGGCGACGTTGTCCTAGACGAGGCGGGAAACCATGCGTGCACCTAGAGTCTTCGCCATTTTGATCGCCACCCCTGTCCTGCTTGCCGCGATCGGAGTGGCTGGTGGATCCGCGGTCGCTATGCAAAAACCCGCCTCCGAAAGGTCAAGTGATCGGCCCAAGCCGACCGCTGAAGTTGAAAGCAGGAACGGCGAGGCCAAAAGATCTGCCGATGAAGAAACTGAACCGGAAGAAGGCCTACTCGGCACTGTCGGAGGTGAACTCCTCGATCGCGTTTCTTCCAGATGGGCGTAAGGGCTCGTAACGCGATCATGATCGTGTTACGAGCTCTTAGGCATCCGCCGAGGGCTGATCTTCCGGTCCAGCCGTTATCACGAGCCGGGGCGTGTGGTCGGTGAAGTCCGGTCCGCCGAGGCCGAACTGCTGGAGCATCCGTGAGTCGGTCACGGGCCGGGGGATCTGTTCCTTGATGAGGAGGGCCGGCTTCGGCGGCAAGAGAACGGGGTGGCGGTCGAGGGTGAGGTAGGCGCCGTTCTCGTCACGGTGGAAGCGGTCGGTGGTCAGTTCGACGGTGCGAGAGACGGGGACGGCATAGAGCCTGACCATGGCGCCGATGACGCGTGCTCCCGGGGGATGGTGTTGTCGTTGAGGCACCGCCGGAGTTGCTGTTGGAGGTCCTGTTCGGAGCATCCGCGCGCTCCTGGCGGCGTACGACGGCCGGAGCTGGCGCCCGGCGGACGGCGAGCTCATCCGGGGCGGGGCGCCGTCCCGTTCGCCGGGGTCCAACAGAGCATCCTCGACCAGGTCCCCGGCGTCGAAGCGGTCCTGGGGAGCCGTTCGTAGCCGGATGTGCCGCGTACGTGTGACTGGCGTAGTCGTCTGCGGCGGCGAGTGCGATGTCCAGATCGACGCGCTGCTCCGCCGGTGCCCAGACCTGCCCGCTGTACCTTGCCGCGCGGTTCTCCGCGTCAGGGCCGGCGGGAGCGGGATGACGACTCCGACTGCGGGGCACCTTCGCGCTGATGCGCAGAGACCTGGTACAGCTCCTGGGAGATGGTGATCAGTTCCTGCCTCTCCTCACGCGATCCAACCATCGGCTGCGAGCCGTTGAGCGGGACCTGTGCGGTCTCCGGCAGGAACTTCACCGTCACCAGGCCGATCACCCCGGCCAACATCAGGTAGTAGGCGGGCATCATGTCGTCGCCGGTGAGGTTGACCAGGGCTTCGGTGACGAGCGGGGTGGTGCCTCCGAACGCCGCGACCGCGATGTTGAAACCGATGCCCATCGCGGCGTACCGGACGGCCGTCGGGAAGAGCGCCGGCAAGGTGGCGGCGCTCGGCGCCGCGAAGCAGGCAAGCAGCGTGGAGAGGATCAGCACGCCGAAGATCGGCGGCCACGTCCCGGACATCTTGATCAGCAGGAAGGACGGCACAGCGAGCACGATCATCGCGGCTGCCGATACCCCGTAGACGGGACGCCTGCCGATCCGGTCGCTGAGGCGGCCGATGAAGGTGATCAGCACGACGATCCACACCATGCCGGTCAGGACCAGCACGTCAGCCGAGCTGCTGGAGCGGTTCAACGTCTCCGTCTGATACGTCGGCAGGAAACCGGTGACCATGTAGTTCGTGACGTTGTACAGGAGCACCAGCCCCATACAGATCAGCAGCGGCCGCCAGTACTTCGTAACGATGGACTTGAGCTCGCTGCCCGCCGACTTCTGGGCCACGCTCTTCTCGTGCTCGTCCAGCTGCTGCTGGAAGGCCGGCGACTCCTCCAGCTTGAGCCGCATGTAGAGGCCGATCACGCCCAGCGGTCCCGCGATCAGGAACGGCAGCCGCCAGCCCCAGGCCAGCATCTGGTCGTCGGTGAGCGCCAGGTTCAGCACGGTCACCAGTGCGGAGCCGAGTGCGTAGCCCACGAAGGTGCCGAAGTCCAGCCAGCTGGAAAGGAATCCGCGGCGCCGGTCCGGTGAGTACTCGGCCACGAACGTGGTGGCGCCGCCGTACTCGCCTCCGGTGGAGAAGCCCTGCACCATCCGGGCGACGAGCAGCAGGATCGGCGCGGCGATGCCAATCGTCGCGTAGCTGGGGATGAGACCGATGGCGAAGGTGCCGATCGCCATCATGATCATGGTGGTGGCCAGTACCTTCTGCCGGCCCAGGCGGTCGCCCAGAGGGCCGAAGACCAGACCGCCGAGGGGCCGCACGACGAACGCGGCCGCGAACGTGGCGAAGGACGAGACGACCTGCGCGCCCGAAGAGGCTCCCGGGAAGAAGACCTTGCCGATGGTGGCGGCCAGGTAGCTGTAGACGCCGAAGTCGAACCACTCCATGCAGTTGCCGAGCGCCGAGGCGCCGACCGCGCGGCGCAGCAGCGGCGGCTCGACGACCTGTACGTCGTCAGTTCGGAAGGCGTACTTCTTGCGCCGCAGCCGGCGCGTAAGCTCCTCGCGCACCTGCCGGGGCAGTTCCGTGACCGCCTTCGACACCTGCGCCGGCCCCGGATCGGACCCTCCGTCGGACACGGCACCGGCCACGTTTCCACCCTCTCTCCACCACGTGCAGCTTCGCTGAGGCGAATTCTGCGGCAGGCGCGAGCCCGCCGCATGCCAGGCTTCTGCCCGTGATCGTTGAGGTCATACGTGTGAGATCGCCGACCGGGGGGGGCATCGCGCAGTGCCCCTGGCGCCTTGCAGTAGCGCAAAGGGCCGGGTCCGGGCCGCGCGGAGTCCGGCCCCGAGGGCGAGGTGCCGTGGCCGAGAACAGGGTCGCCGGTCACGGCTCGCGGGCGAGATCCCCGTGCTCGGCGATGACCTCGGGCGTGGGCGAACCGGGCCCGGGGCGCCACTCGGTGACAGGTCGATGTAGGCGACCTGAGCCTGTTCGGAGACGGGGGCGATGCCGCGCGAGCCGTCGATGACGGAGAGGCACCTGCCGGACGTCAGCGCGTCCGTGAGCCGGGCGACGATCGAGCTGGCCGTCAGCTGAGGTGAAGGGTGGTCAGGACGTTGGTCCATTCGGTGACCGGCCTCTGGACTGGTGGGCTCGCATGTTGCGGTCTCGCGTATTCGCGAGCCGCTCGACGCGCCGGACACGGTGAGTGATCGCTTCGGGATCGTGGCGGCCACGGGCAACTACCAGAGCCAGCGGTCGAGGAACTCGGCCCAGATGAACCCGTTGTAGCCGCCGAAGGCAGGCGGATCGATCTTCTTGAGTTCGTCAGCGAGCATGCTGAGCTCGGCCAGGGCTTCATCCTCGCGGTCATCCGGATCGCTGAGGATCTCGGACTCGCTGACGTGCAGGCCGTAGCGGTGCAGGGTCCGCAGCCACAGGTCGATGGATGAGTTGGCGAACCATGCCTCGCCTTGGGGAAGGACGTAGTGGACCGTGCCTGTCCCGGGTTCGACGCCGAACGACCATTCCATGCCGGGCACGAGGTCGCCATGGTGATTCCGGGTGAGGCGGTAGAGCGACCCACCATCTGCCGTCTGGAGTGCTGGAGCCGCCTCCACCTGGAACGATACGTACTCGATCAACTGATCGACGATGGGGATCCCGACCTCAACCAGTAGTGCCTTCTGATCCTCGGGGATCTGCCAGCCCGACACGACTGCCGAGTCTGCCCGTGTGACGTTCCCTGTGCCGGCCCAGGCAGTGAGCTCGTCAAACGTTGTCATGCAAGAGTCCTTCCGCGGCTGGCTGCGATGCGGACCCTACCGAGCAGGGCTGACAAGCACGTGGCCCCATCAGGGACGACACACCTCTCAGTGATCGCCGGAGGCGAATCGGCTCCAGGTTCCACCGGCCTCGGTGACCAGGCGGGTAGTGGTCTTGTCGTGATAGCCGAGCGCCTTCGCGATGACGGGGCCGGGGCTTGGAGGACGAGGTGTCTGATTGCGGAGGCCCTGCCGCGCTGCGGCGGGACGCCGATCTCGCGCAGATGGGCCTGGAGGCTGACCGGGTTCATCGGCTGTCCGGGATGGCGGCCGGGGAAGAGCCATTGGGAGCTGGATGTGGCACTCCTCGTGGGACGCGTTGAGCTGCCGTTTTGGTGATGGGTACCTGTTTGAATTTCTGCTGCGTTGCCCGCCGCAGCCACCGCCGACCGGGGCTCCCGTGGGTGCCGGCTACGGGTGTCTGAGCACGCGGAACTTGTTGCCGTCGGGGTCGGTCAGCAGCACCGCGCCGTCCTCGCGGTGGGAGGAGTCGAGATGTTTGGCTCCGAGGGAGAGCAGGCGCTCGACCTCCGCCTGCTGATCGCCGTCCGGTGCGAGGTCGAAGTGCAGGTCCTTGCCGGGGTCCGGCATCAACGGCGGACCGCCCCATGTGATCTTCGTACCGCCGTTCGGCGACTGGATGGCGGTCTCCTCGTCCTGGTCCCAGACCAGCGGCCAGCCCAGCGCCTCGCTCCAGAAGTAGCCCACGGCCTGCGAACCATCGCAGGCGAGCGCCCCGATGAAGCCACAGCCGGCGAGGAATCTGTTGCCCGGCTCGATGACACAGAACTCGTTGCCCTCGGGGTCGGCGAGCACCACATGGGACGCGTCCGGTCCCTGGCCGACATCGGCGTGCTGCGCGCCGAGGTCGAGCGCCCTGGCCACAGTCTCCTGCTGGTCCTCCCAGGAGGAACTGGTCAGGTCGAAGTGCAGCCGGTTCTGGGCGACCTTCTGCGCCTGGGTGGGACGGAAGCCGAGGCGGTAGCCGGCGTCATTCCCGGACATCAGGGCGACGTCGTCGTAGGAATCGTCGGCTCTCTCCAAGCCCAGGACCCCGGACCAGAAGTGCGCTAGGCGCTCCGGCTGGTGCGCGTCGAAGGAGAGTGCGATGAGTCGGCTGGTCATTGCGCCACGCTTCCTCGGTCCGTTGAGTGCCAACTGTCGGCAGGGCGCCATGTCAGCGCCTTGAACGAGGATAGGTACAGCTCTCCTGCGGCGAAGTGCTCCTCGTACCGTGACGGTTGAGGAGGCGGTGTCGATGGTGTCGTTGGTCCTGGTGTGTCGTGGACAGCCTGCGTGCGCTTGATGGTCGGCCCCAAACCGCTGATCGTTGACGAGTTGGGCTATCTGCCGCTGCTGGAGGACGGCGCCTCCGCCCTTCCAGGTGATCAACCAGCGGTATCTGAAGTCTTCGACGATCTTGACGCCCGATGTCGGGATCGCCGACTGGGCAGGCACTTTCGGCGACGGCACCGTTGCCGCGACGATGCTCGACCGGCTCCTGCACCGAGCCGCGGTCTCGTCGGCATCGACGGCCCCTCCTACCGGCGGCGCAACCACCAGAACCAGGCGGACGCCTTGCGGATGGGAGTGAACGCCCGTGTCTCCTGACCAGCCCATCATCGCCGAGGGCACCGACGCTATGACCCGACGCTGCCCGGTCTGCGAAACCGTCTTCGCCATCGCCAGCAGCACCAGCCGGCAGGTGTTCTGCTCACCCACCTGGCGCGAGGCCAACCGGCAGAAGATCCCACGCAGATGGCCTGCCCGGTCTACGCAGGCGAGTTGACCGCCTACGGCCGCGCGAAACGTCGCGTCTGCTGCTCTCCCCAGTGCCGGCACAAAGCGTTCAACAGCAGCGAGGACCACGAGCTGCGGACCTGCCCGACCTTCGAGAACGTCTTCGACGCCCCCCTCCACGGTGCGGCGGGTCCACTGCTCGCCCGCATGCCGCAAGGATGCCGAACGGCAGCGCGAGCATGAACGCGAAGAGGCCCTGGCCCGCCGCCTGGGTGAAGCGGCGCTCCACCGCCGCAGACAGGGCCAGAATTCCCGCCACCGCCCAAAGCCGTCACTCGCCCCGGGCACCAACTCGTCGCCCAACGAGACCCGTTGGAGCCCGCGGCAACCCCCAACTGCCAGCACTGCCAGCACTGCCAGCACTGCCAGCAGCCCGTGACCATCGTCGCTCCGCTGGCCACGCCAGAAGCCGCACGTCCTCCCCTGCCCACCGGTCCCGACATCATCCCGATGCGGAGACTCCCCCGACACGCGCATGAAGCAAGGCAAGTACGCCTTGACAATGTTGAATTGTCAAGGCGTACTTGCCTCATGGCTCTTCCAGACTTGGACGATCTCATCGCGGAAGTCGACCGCAGATGCGACACCGCGCACCGCCCCGGCGGACAAGAACAGCCGGACTGGCTCGCCATCCTGACCGTCGCCGCCCAACTCGCAGGCCAGATGCAGGCGCTGGCAGATGACCTGGTCGAGGACTACGTCGAGCACTGCCGGATGCACGGCTCCTCATGGACCGACATCGGAGCCGCCCTGGGCGTGACTCGACAGGCGGTCCAGCAGCGTTTCCACGCACCGCACAAGCGATACGGCCCCGAGACGATGACCGACGACCTCCGCCAGGCGATGGTCCACGTCAAACAGGCGGCGGTGCAGCACCGCAATAACTACATCGGCACTGAGCACCTGCTCTGGGGGCTGACCGCACAGGACAACAGTGCCACCCAGCTCCTGCAGGCCGCCGGCGTCTCACCGGAGACGGTCCACCGGTCCGTCGGGACCCGGCTGAGCATGGGCGCCTCCCAAGCAGCCGAACGCATCGCATGGACGCCCTACTCCCGCAAGGCCATCGCCATCGCGGAGGCGTGGTCCGAGCAGAACGGCTCCGAGTACATCGACTGCGACGACCTGCTGATCGGCCTTGCCCAGGTCGGTCGCGGAGTGGCCGCCAACGTACTGACCGAGGCCGGCTTCGACCCAGCCGTCCTCAACGACACGACTGCGGACACCCGCTCATCGCAGAACGGCTGACCACAACCCCCTGCACCAATTCCGGCCTGCTCACCACAAGGTCGGCACGAAACCCCGCCGCACTGGATAACTGACAGGCTCAGCGCTTGGTCTGGTAGCTGTCCCCCATGGTGGGCGTCATATTGTGCTGGGCCAGCGCGTTGAAGGATCTCCGATCGCGGTCGGCAGCCTGGCGCCGCGCCTCCTCGATCAGCAGGCCGTCTGCATTCTCCGTCGGCCCGTTGTCGCGTCGAAGTAACACCCAGACGAGCGTGCCCACAGCTCCCGCGAGCAGGCCGAAAAATACAGCGATCGTCACCAACGCATGCCCCCGCGGAAGGTCTGGCCCGAGTGTTCGACTCGATGTCACCCTATCCGCTGGTGTTCCGCGGAAAACGTGCTGGAGGCACGCCGGAGCCGGAAATCGATTGGTCACAGGGCCAGTTGCGCCGACGATGCGGCGGGCCGCCGCTCGGGGATCGCCACCATTGCCGAGGGCCCGCTGGACTGTCGGGAACAGCAGGGCCGCACGCCCAGCCCCGCACGGGACAGCCACCTAGCGCCGCATCAGGCAACGTTCGCCCTACCGATGGCTACTCTGACGACGTGGCCGATGAAAAAGACAGTGGGAGCGGCTCGATCCGACACCCCTCGTGGGACCCGGTGGTGTCCACCGTCGAGCTGGAACTGGTCGGCCTCGCTTTCTCCGGGTTGGTCGCTCTGGTGGGGTGGCCGTTCGGGTGGCTGCCCGACACCGGTCTCGTCGGCCTCATGACGGGCCTGATCGCGATCGGGCCTGCGGCTGAGTTGTACCGCGGGGCCGCCCCGCCGCGTCGGCTTGCTGTTGTCGCCGCTCTCCTTGTGCTGGCAACGGTGAGACTGCTCGTGGCTGCAGCAGTGAACTGGGCCTTTCCTGCGCTCGCTGATCCGGGCGTCGGTATCCTCGTCGGCTACCTTGTTGCGCTACCCATCGGCGTGGCGGTGTTGGCTTGGTTCCTCATCAGGGCGAACGTTGACTGATGCGGCACTAGGAAGTCGGCCAGCTTGGCCAGGCTCCAGGTCGAGAACGGCAGGCGGTGCTCGGCTGGCTTGGACGTGGCGATCTTCTTGATCTCGCGCCGCTCGGGCTGGGTGAACGTCCTGGGCCGACCGCCCTTGTACTTCGGGTGGAGCGCCTCAAAGCCGTCGGCACTGAAGTTGTGGATCACGTCCCGGGCCCCGGTCCGCACTGGTGAACGTCACCTCGGCGACCTTCACCACGGACATGCCCTGGGCAGACGGCAGCACCATCTGCGCGCGCCGCCAGGTCACCACCGAGCCGGAGCCACGGCGCATGATTCTCAGCAGCCGGCGGCCCTCGTCGTCATCGATCTGGCCTAAGCGCAGCGGTTCTGCCACGTGCAGACGTCAGCGGCTGCACGCGTGTTCACGCCCTCATGCCGGGCGAGTGCCCTGCTCCCGCAGGGCCGCTTCCAGCCGGGCGATGTCCTCGGTGTCCTTCCTGCGGCGGGACCGGCCCGGAACCCGAACCGGCATCATCAGCTTGATCTTGATCTGGCCGCGGGGACTGATGATCCGGCACCGCAGTGCCCCGATGTGGCCAACAGGAGCATCGAGCATGCCCGCTGGCCACACCTCCCCGGCCCAGGGGCCGCCGGCGACCACAACGCGCCCGAACCGGTCCTTGCTCAAGAGAGCGAAGCCGCTCTCCACGTCCTCCTTGCAGAAATCGAGCTGCTGGTCGGCAGGCGACCCGGACAGCGGCTCACAGCCGGAACGCAGCAGGCCGCCGGTCAATGCAGGAGCGTCCTCCGCCCAGGCGAACCAGTCGATGTCCACGTGGGCACGCGTGATGTCGACAGGGACGCCGTGGCGGGCGGCGACCAGCCCCGTGAACAGGCCGATGAGGGCGACGCACGGGGTGGGCCAGGCATTGCGCACAGGTCGCGGCCGGGATGAGCACACTGCGCCGGCTGACCCGGCGACCTGCCCAGCACCTCGCCCTGGCGCCGTTCCCCGGATCCCTGCACCTGTCCGATCTGGTGAGGGATCTCGGGCGGACTGCCGTCGCCGGGGACGGTCCAGGCGAGCCAGCCCCATCGGGTGCGCTCGTGGACGAGCACGGCTTCGCGGTCGGCCGAGCAGGTGTGGCCTGGGACGTGGTCGGCGCGCGACCCGCCGGCGACGGCGAGCTGGGGCCGGCCCACGGGATCACCGACGCCCTGGGGGAGGAACAGGCGACGACCGGGCACCCCTCGTCATGCAGGACCGCGGGTTCGCGCCTTCTACCTGCGGGACATGAGGCAGATGATGTCGAACAGGACCGTTGCCGCGGCGATCGACGTGATCTCGGCGTGGTCGTACGCCGGGGCCACCTCCACCACGTCCGCGCCGACGAGGTGCACGTCCGTGAGTCCGCGCAGCACACGCAGCAGTTCGCGGCTGGTCAGGCCGCCCGACTCCGGGGTGCCCGTACCGGGGGCGAAGGCCGGGTCCAGTACGTCGATGTCGATGGACAGATACACCGGCAGGTCGTCGACCCGTTCCGTGACGGCCTGGATCGTACCGGAGGCGCCGAGGTCGTCGAGGTCGCTCGCCCGGATGGTGCGAAAGCCGAGCCGCTTGTCCTCGTCCATGTCCGCCCGCTCGTACAGCGGGCCGCGAATCCCCACATGGATGGAGTGGTCCTCGACCAGCAGCCCCTCCTCGAAGGCGCGGCGGAGGACGGTACCGTGCGTCGTCGGGGCGTCGAAGTACGTGTCCCACGTGTCCAGGTGCGCGTCGAAGTGGACCAGCGCGACCGGCCCGTGCTCGCGTACCACCGAGCGCAGCATCGGCAGCGCGACGGTGTGGTCGCCGCCGATCGCCAGCACCCTGCGCCCGCCGTACCCGACCTCCCGGGCGTACCCTTCGACCTGGCCGAGGGCCGTGTCGATGGAGAAGGGCGTGACCGGGACGTCGCCGGCGTCGACGACCTGGATCCGGTCGAAGGGCGCGGTGTCCAACTCGACGTGGTGTCCGGGCCGGAGATGGCGGGACGCCTGGCGCACGGCCATGGGGCCGAACCGGGCACCGGGGCGATACGAGGTGCCGGCGTCGAAGGGGACTCCGAGCACGGCTACGTCGTAGTCGCCGACCCGGTCGATCTCGGGCAGCCGTGCGAAGGATCCGGTTCCGGCGAAGCGGGGGACGTCGGTGCCGGACACCGGGCGGATCGGGTCGGGCATACGGCACTCCTGTCCAGCGGCGCGGTCTCGTCCCGGAACTGTTCAACAATCGGGTGATGTACAGGGTGCCCTGTGGTGGTTTCTGCCGTGTAACGCCATAGTTGTTGTTCAACATTCCTGCGCTATCCTGCCGCCATGTCGCAGACCATCACGGGCCTCGGCCGCTTCGCAGGGGTG
Source organism: Streptomyces sp. NPDC001492 (assembly GCF_053597275.1). Classification (NCBI taxonomy): domain Bacteria; kingdom Bacillati; phylum Actinomycetota; class Actinomycetes; order Kitasatosporales; family Streptomycetaceae; genus Streptomyces; species Streptomyces sp. NPDC001492. Next base: position 108,483 of record NZ_JBSFHW010000025.1, read on the forward strand.
GCCGACGCCTTGCGCGAGCGGATCGTGGCGGGGCGGCTGCCGCCCGGCACGCCCCTGCGGGACGTGGCGCTGGCAGCCGAGTTCGGGGTGTCGCGGAACACGCTGCGGGAAGCACTCCGCACCCTGCACGACGAGGGCCTGGTGGTGCAGCGACTGCACAAGGGCACGGCGGTGACGACACTCTCGGCTACGGACGTGCGGGACATCTTCATCGCCCGCCGGGCCATCGAGCTCGCCGCCGTCGAGGAAAGCCCGTTCGCAGCCGAGCCGTTGCTCGACGCGCTGGAGGCGACGGTCGCGACGGCGGAGGCCGCGGTCACCGCCGAGGCGTGGAACGAAGTCGGCACGTCCTCCCTGCGCTTCCATCAGGCCCTGGTTGCCCTGCTGGGCAGCCACCGCACGGACGCGTTCTTCCGCGTCATCGTCGCCCAACTCAGGCTGGCCTTCGCCGTCATGGCCGACGAGGCGGAATACCAGGAGCCATGGGTGGCCCGTGATCGCGAAATCTGCAATCTCGTACGTGGCGGTCGCCGCCAGGACGCGAAGGATGCTCTGAGGCTCTACCTCGACGACTCCGAACGCCAGGTGCTGGACGCCGTGCGCGCGGACTCCCGGACGAAAGGCACGCCCCCATGACCACGCAGCCGTCCAAGGCCGCAGCCGCCTACCGGTCGACCGAGGGCGGCGCCCTCGACGTCGACCGGGACTTCTACGACCGCTTCGCGGGCGTACGCCACGAACCGGTGGAGGCCTTCGAGATACCGATCCGCTCCGGCCGGGCCTGGACCGTTCCGCAGGGTCATCTTTGTCGCATCGTCACCATCGAGGGACCGCAGGTCGGTGACCTCAACGTGTGGAACCTCCACGATCCGCGCGAACGCATGTGGGCCGCCCGGACCCGCCAGCTCCAGCGGGCGCACATCTCCACGTACGACCGGGTGTGGTCCAACCTGCCTTTCCTGCGGCCCCTGTTCACGGTCACCGCCGACAGTCTCGCCGACTACGGTGTCGACGCCGACGGCGGTCGCGTGCACGACCTGCTGGGCACGCGCTGCGACCCGTACGTCAACCGGATGCTCACCGGCGAGGACTTCGACTTCCACTGCCACTCGAACCTCGTACGGGCCGTCCTGCCGTACGGCCTCACCGAGTTCGACGTGCACGACGTGCTGAACGTCTTCCAGTGCACCGGGCTCAACGCCGACGACCAGTACTTCATGAAGGACTGCCCCGCGCGCGAGGGCGACTACTTCGAGTTCTTCGCCGAGACCGACCTGCTGTGCGCCCTGTCCACCTGCCCCGGCGGTGACTTGTCGGTCCCCTTGTGGGGCCCCGAAGCCCGCGACCCCCTGGACGTGTGCCGCCCCCTCGGCATCGAGATCCTCCGCCCGGACAGCGCCCTGCTGGACGGCTGGACCCCGCCGGCCCGGGCCGCCTACCGCAATCTGCACGGCATCCGGCGGCCGGAATGGAGCGACACCGGGGCGCCGTCCTGACCATCCGGCACCCCTCCTTTCCTTCTCGCGCTGTGCCACGGCAACGGACACGGGTGGGAAGAGGGAGATCAAGGATTGACAGCTCTAGGCCGATTCCCTACTGTCCCCTGCCATACAAGCTGTGGCAGGCCGTGCGTGGGACCAGGGGCGGGTCGAGGCGCTCGACGAACTGCTCAGCTCCTCCCCTCACGTGAGGCGCCGCGGAGTCGCCGCCGCGCCGTACAACCGCGAGCAATTCAGGGGTGGCGGGTCCAGGGACAAGGGCGGCAACAAGCGACCGAAACAACTCGTCATCCGGGTCGCACACAGTATTTCGGCAGCATTGACAGCTGCGTAGCGCGAATTCACTACTGCCAGGTGGATGGCGGGCCCAGGGCGACCCAATCCGCCTACTGGCCGCTTCCTTTGGCGTGTCCTCTGCTTACTTCGCAGTACGGTCACAGTTCAATTCCGAAACACAATGAGAACAATGGAAGGTGTTCTCCCGTAACACTGGCACTCCAAATTCCACCCTACCTGCGGTGATGAGGAGTGGGATGTCCAGATCAGCCAAGATTTTCGCCATGGTCGCGGTGACCGGGCTCGCAGTGAGCGCCTGCGGAGGCAATGCCTCGGGCAGCTCGGACGACAGCTCGTCGAGCGGAGGCACGCTCGTCATCGGTGTGGACCTGCCGCTTCAGGGAGCGTCGAAGGACGCGTCCGAATCGACGGTCAACGCGATGCAGCTCTACCTGAACCAGATAGGCGGCAAAGCCGGAAAGTTCAAGGTGAAGCTGAAGGTCTACGACGACTCGACGGCCGCCAAGGGCGCCTGGGACGACGCGACATGCGCCAAGAACGCGCAGGACCACGTGGCCAACACCGAAGAGGTCGCGGTCATGGGCACCTACAACTCCGGCTGCGCGAAGATCGAGGTACCGGTTCTGAACCAGGACCCGAAGGGCCCCATGCTGATGGTGTCCCACGCGAACACCAACCCCGGTCTGACAAAGGCTTGGGACCCGGGCGAGCCGGAGAAGTATTTCCCGTCCGGAAAGCGCAATTACGCCCGTGTCATTGCGACCGACGACTACCAGGGCGCGGCGGGAGCCCAGTTCGCCGCCAAGGACCTCGGCGTCAAGAAGTGCTACGTCCTCAATGACAACCAGACCTACGGTCAGGGAGTTGCCAAGGCGTTCGCGGACGAGGCGAAGAAGCAGGGCATCAAGGTGCTCGGCAACCAGGCCTGGGACCTCAAGCAGCCCAACTACACCGCGCTGTTCACCAGCATCAAGGCGGCGAACCCGGACTGCGTCTACCTCGGCGGCATCTTCGACAACAACGGCGGCCAGCTGGTCAAGGACAAAGTCAAGGTCCTCGGCGACAACTCCAAGGTGAAGCTCATCGCCCCCGACGGCTTCAGCGGTTACCCGGACTTCGACAAGCTGGCGCAGGCCCAGGGCTCGTACCTCACCTTCGCGGGCCTGACCACCACGACCCTGCGCGAGCAGGGCGGCGTCGGCGCGAAGCTGCTCAACGCCTACAAGAAGAAGTACGGCTCCGATCCGGCCACCAACTACGCGCTCTACGCGGTGGAGGCCCTTCAGGTGATGCTGAAGGCGATCGAGGGATCCGACGGGACCCGCAAGAGCATCCGGGACCAGGTGTTCTCGGGCAGCGGGATCAGCATCCCGGCCGACGTCTCGGCCGTGGGCAAGAAGCTCACCATCTCCCCGAAGACCGGTGACGTCGACGTCCTGGACATCTCGGTGATCAACGTCAAGAACAACACCGAGAACTTCCTGAAGCCGTGGCCCGTCACCAGCTGACCTGAGGCCCGCGGGGCGGGCGGCATCCGACCGGGTGCCGCCCGCCCCGCGACCGGCTTCGCGGCCGGCCCTCCACATCGTCAGCCCAACCCCTCGCGAGGACCTTCATGGCAGCAACTGCCACCAGCGTCGTGGCGCCCTCCACGATCGACCGCAAGGCGGTCTTCCAACGCTATGCCACGTACGTCATCCTGCTCGGCGTCGTCGTCTGGCTGGCCGTCAATCTGATCCACTCACCGTCACAGTTCTTCTCGGCGGGCGCCGAGGGATTCAGCAACGGGATGCTCTACGCGCTCATCGCGCTCGGGTACACCCTCGTCTACGGCATCATCGAGCTGATCAACTTCGCTCACGGCGACCTGTTCATGCTCGGAGCCCTCTTCAGCGGCTTTCTGCTGACCACCGTCATGGGCGCGGACCAGTCGAACCTCCTCGGCTGGGTGCTCTTCCTCGTCACGCTGGTCGCCACCATGGCCTTCTGCGGCGGCGTCAACGTGACCCTGGAGTTCGTGGCCTACCGGCGCCTGCGGCGGGCTCCCAAGCTGGCCCCGCTGATCACCGCGGTCGGCATGAGCTTCATGCTGCAGTTCGTCGGCCTGAAGTGGAACGGCTCGACGCCCAAGCAGTGGCCCTCCGTTCTCCCCGAAGGGGACTTCGGGATCGGCGGCTTCAGGGTCGACTACAGCCTGCTGGCCGTCGTCGTGGTGACCGTGCCGGTCCTGCTGCTGCTGAGGTGGGTGGTCACCAGCACCAGGCAGGGCAAGGCGATGCGGGCCGTGGCCCAGGACCAGGACGCCGCCCGGCTGATGGGCGTCAACGTGAACCGGACCATCTCCTTCACGTTCCTGCTCGGCGGGGCGCTGGCCGGTACCGCGGGCGTCATGTACCAGCAGGTCGTGGGCACCACGGCGTACAACCTGGGGTACCAGATGGGGCTCATCGCCTTCACCTCCGCGGTCCTCGGCGGCATCGGCAACATCACCGGCGCCGTGCTGGGCGGGCTGCTCATCGGCGTCATCCAGGGTTTCAACGACGGTCTGCCCTACGGGTTCGGACAGCGGTGGTCCCAGAGCGTCGTCTTCACCATCCTCATCCTGCTGATGGTCTTCAAACCCGAAGGCCTGCTGGGCCGACCGACCACGGAGAAGGTGTAGCCATGGCTTCCGAGGCTCCGAGCCGGGCACGGCGGAAGCCGGGCCTGGCCATACCGCACCGTATGCGCTGGCCGCTCGGGTACAGCGCGGCTGCGCTCCTGGTGTTCCTGGCGTACTACTACGTGATCCCGAACCTGGGTCCCGACGGCCAGACGTTCTTCCGCAACTGGCTGCCGCTCACCTCGGTCAACGAGGCGCTGGTCTGGGTGATCTGCGCGCTGGGTCTCAATATCGTGGTCGGTTACGCCGGTCTGCTGGACCTGGGCTTCGTCGCCTTCTGGGCACTGGGCGGCTACACCGCCGGCTGGCTGATGTCCAGCTTCTTCTACCAGGTCAACGTCCATGTCTTCGGCGGATCTCTGGGCACCGTTCCGGGTATCCACGTCAGTTTCTGGCTGGTGCTCCTCGTCGCCGGTGCGTTCTGTGCGCTGTGGGGCGTGATCATCGGCGCGCCCACCCTGCGGCTGAAGAGCGACTACCTCGCGCTGGTGACGCTCGGTTTCGGCGAGATCATCCCGCAGGTCTTCACCAACGGCGACGACATCGGCGGCTTCAACCTGACGAACGGCACGAAGGGCATCACCCCGGTCGACCCGATCGGCATCGGCTCGACCAGACTCGGGCCGTTCGACCTGGTGTGGAAGTACCTGATCTTCGTGGGGATCGCCGCCGTCGTCGTCTTCATCTCGCTGCGGCTGCGCGAGGGCCGGCTCGGCCGCGCCTGGCTGGCCATCCGTGAGGACGAGCTCGCCGCGAGCATGATGGGCGTGCCGCTCATGCGCACCAAGCTCTCGGCCTATGCCGTCGGCGCGGTGGCGGGAGGCTTGGCGGGCGTCGCCTTCGCCACGCATGTCGGAGGCGTCCTGCCCGACCGGTTCAACTTCTCGATCTCCATCACCCTGCTGGCGATGGTCGTGCTCGGCGGCATGGGCAACGTCTGGGGGGTCATGCTCGGCGCCCTCGTCCTCGCCTGGGTCAACTCCACCGGCCTGCCGCAGTTCGGGACGTCCTTCAACGAGCAGTTCGGGACGGACATCAACTTCCCGTCGTACAACTACCTGCTGTTCGGCGGCATCCTCGTGCTGATGATGCTGTTCCGCCGCGAGGGCATCCTGCCCGAGTCGCGGACCAGGCTGGTGCTGCACGAACCCAGCCGGACCGACATGGAGTCGCTGCACGCCGACATGGAGGCGCCCGCCCCCGAGTTGGACGAGCCGCTGCAGACCGTCGTGTCCGACGCATCGCAGGAGACCGCCGTGGCCGACGCGCCGGAGAAGACCGTTGTGGCCGACGGACTGGGAGAGAAGGCATGACGACGACCTCACCGACGGCACCGCAGGACTCCGTCACCGGCGTGAAACTGCACGCCGACCGCATCACCGTGAAGTTCGGCGGCCTTGTCGCTGTCAACGACGTCAGCTTCACCATCCCGGAGCAGTCCGTGGTGAGCCTGATCGGGCCCAACGGCGCGGGCAAGACGACGTTCTTCAACGTACTGACGGGCCTGTACCGGGCGACCAGCGGACGGGTGGTCCTGGGCGACAAGGACATCACCAATCTCGTACCGCACCGGATCGCCTCCCTCGGCATGGCCCGTACGTTCCAGAACATCCGGCTCTTCGGACTGATGACGGCCGAGGAGAACATCAAGGTCGCCATGCACTCCAAGCTGAAGTCGGGACCCTTCCACACGATCGTGCGCACCCGACGGCAGCGCCGCGAGGAGAAGCAGGCCCACGACACCGCCCGGGAGTTGCTGGACTTCGTCGGCATCGGCAAGGTCGCCGGCGAGTACGCACGCAATCTGTCCTACGGCGACCAGCGGCGGCTGGAGGTCGCACGGGCGCTCGCGCTCGACCCTGCGGTCCTGCTCCTGGACGAGCCGAGCGCCGGCATGAACCCCCAGGAGTCGGGCCGGTTCGCCGAGTTCGTCCAGCGCGTGCGGGCCGAGAAGGACCTCTCGGTCCTGCTCATCGAGCACGACATGAGCGTCGTCATGCAGGTCTCCGACCGGATCACCGTGCTCGACAGGGGAGAGAAGATCGCCGAGGGCGGCCCGGACGACATCAGGTCCGACACCCGGGTCATCGAGGCGTACCTCGGCAAGTCCGGAAGGGGCAAGACCACATGAGCGGCGCAGGCGGCGTGATCGACACGCGCGAACCGATGCTCGAACTCGACGAGATCCACGTCTACTACGGCAACATCGCCGCGGTGAAGGGCCTCTCGCTCACCGTCTACCCGGGCGAGATCGTCACTCTGATCGGTTCGAACGGCGCGGGCAAGTCCACCACCCTGCGGGCGATCTCGGGCCTGCTGCCCGTCCGGGGCGGCACGATGACCTTCCAGGGCCGCAAGCTCAACGGCGTGCCCGATCATGAAGTCGTCCGACGTGGCATCGCCCACTCCCCGGAGGGCCGGCGCATCTTCCCCCGGATGACCGTCGACGAGAATCTCGACATGGGCGCGTTCCTGCGCAAGGACAAGGAAGGGATCGCCGAGGACCGGGAGAGGATCCTGGAACTCTTCCCCCGGCTGAGGGAACGGCTCCACCAGCAGGCCGGCACCATGTCCGGCGGTGAGCAGCAGATGCTCGCCGTCGGACGGGCGATGATGGCGAAGCCGCGACTGCTCCTGCTCGACGAGCCTTCCATGGGCCTGGCTCCGGTGCTCGTCGACGTCATCTTCGAAACCATCGTCCGGATCCGCGAGCAGGGCACCACGGTCCTGCTGGTGGAGCAGAACGCGCTGGCCGCACTCGAAGTCGCGGACCGGGCCTACGTCCTGGAGTCCGGTGCGCTGAAACTTCACGGTCCCGCGGACGAGTTGGCCGAGGACGAGGAGATCGTCAAGGCGTATCTCGGCGGCTGAGGGAGGCGCTCGCGTGAAGGTGATGCCGTCCATGACGCGAGCGCACCGACTCGGCGTGCTGATGGGTGCCGTCTCCGCGGTCCTGGTCGGCGTCTCCTTCGTGGCGAGCAGCAAGATGGCGCACTATCCGTTCCTGGGCGGGCAGGCGGTCCGCTACGCCTTGGGGTTCCTGTTGCTGGCCGTGTTCTGTGTGCGGCGCAACTGGGCACCGGTCCGGCGGCTGACCCCACGGCTGTGGGTGCGGCTCACCGGGGTGACGGCGGCGGGCCTGGTCGGTTTCAACGTGGCGGTGCTCTCCGCCGAGCGCACGGCGGAGCCGGCCGTTCCGGGCGTCGTCGTGGGGTGTACGCCGGTCGTGGTGGCGATCCTGGCGCCGCTGATGGAGTCCCGGCGCCCCTCCGGCCGCGTGGCCGGCGGGGCGCTGGTGGTGGCGGCCGGGGCGGCGGTGGTCCAGGGGTTGGGGCGGACGGACGCGGCCGGCCTGGTCTGGTCCCTGGTGGCGATGGCCGGGGAAGTGGTCGTGGCCCTGTTCGTGGTGCCGGTGCTCAGGGTCCTGGGACCGTTGCTCCTCACCACCTGCGCCTGCGCGATCGCCTCGGTGGAGGCGGCGGTGCTGGGATCGGCCGTGGACGGCCGGGCAGGGGTGAGAATGCCCGACGCAGTGGAGACGGCGGCACTGGCGTGGCAGATCGTCGCCGTGACGGTCGTCGGAATCGTGCTGTGGTTCGGGGCCATCCACCGGATCGGAGCGGTGGGAATGGCCCTGCTGTCCGGGCTGATCCCGGTCTCGGCCGCACTGACGGCCCCCTTGGTGGGTACGGGAACGTTCGGTGTCGGACAGCTGGTGGGAAGCCTGCTGGTCGCGGGCGGCGTGGCACTCGGCGCCACAGTCTCGCCCGACGCGTCGGGCAGGGACGCGGACCCGAGCCCGGTCGCCGCGCCGTCCGTGCGCCGCAGGTACGCTGCGGGGCGCCGACGCGGGGCACCCTGACGAGGAAGCGAGAGCACATGCCGGAGGACATCCTCTTCCTGTCCCGCGGCCAGGTGGAGGCCCTCTTCTGGGGAGCGCCGAACTGCCGGACAGGATCCTCCACTCCAGCCGCTTCGACGACTCGATCGTCTTCTGCTACGCCTCCCGGCTGTCGGCGGACACCGGTGCGGTCAGCAAGTTCGGCAGCCTGAATCCGGCCAACGCCGCGCGGGGATTGCCGAATGTGCACGCCCCGATCGCCGCGCTCGCCCCGGAGACCGGCCGCCCCATCGCGGTGCTGGACGGGACAACGGTGACGACCCTGCGCATGGCCGCGAGCAGCGCCCTCGCCGTCGACGCCCTCGCCCGCCGGGACGCCACGACGCTCGCGGTCCTCGGCTCCGGCATGCAGGCCCGCACGCACGTACGCGCCCTCGCCCGGTACGCCCGCTGCGGTCGGTGCGGATCTGGAGCCCCACACCGCACAACCGGCAGGCCGCCGCGGGCGAACTCGCCGATGAGCTGGGCATCGACGTACAGGCGGTGCAGACCGCCGAGGGCGCGGCCGCCCCCGAAGTGTTGTCCCGGGCGAGCGCAGTCGTCGACGACGACCCCGCCACCGCCGCGGGACACTGCGGGCCGGTCGTGGCAGCGCTGCGGTTGGGCGACATCGAAGAGCGGGAACTCGTCGCTCCGGGCGAGGTCGACGTGGGCCGTGCGACCGCCCGCGCCGATGAGGACGACATCGTGTTCTACGGCAGCGTCGGCCTGGGAGTGCAGGATGCCGCGGCCGTCTGGGCACTGATCTACCGGGCTCGCGGCGCGGTCCGCACCCAGGCCTGAGCCTGACGGCAGTGATCCGTGGCCTACCGGACGGTCAGACCGCCGCTGATGACCAGGGTTTCGCCGGTCTCGTAGGAGCCGTGACACAGCTTCCACACCCAGTCGGCGACCTCCTCCGGGTGCGCCGCGCGGCCGAGGGGAATGGTGGCAACGGCCTGTCGATACGGCCCCCGGCACGAGTGCCGGGAGTGTCGACCCGGCCTGGGCAACCGCGCTGACGGTGATGCTGTCGGCGGCCAGCTCCACACCGAGCGACCGGGCCAGCGTGAGGATGGCGGCCTTGGAAGCGCTGTAGGGCGGCTGACCGGGAGAGACGGTCAGGGCGTCAATGGAGGCGAAGTTGACGACGGCGCCACCCCCGGCCGCGCGCGGCGCCGGCACCGTCGCGGCGATGGTGTTGAGGGTGCCGAGCACGTTCACGTCGAAGATGCGGCGGTACGCGGCCTTGTCGAAGTCGGCCAGCCTGGTGGGCGGGTAGATCCCGGCGACGTTGACGACTGTGCACAGGCCCGTGGCGCCGGAGAGGCCGTGCGCCCCCGTCGAGGGCGGTGGACAGGGCTGCGCGGTCGGTGATGTCCATCGGAGGGGCCGGAAGGCGGAGCCCCGTTTCCGATGCCGCCTTGGCCAGGGCGTCGGCGTCGCGGTCGACTCCGAAGACGGTCCATTCCTCGGCGAGGAAGCGCTGCGCTCCGCGACGGCCAGGCCCATGTCGCTGGCCGCGCCCGTGACGAGGGCCGTGGAGCATGTCGGACCTGACGTATGCTCAGTGAGTACCGTACATCGTGAAGTCGCAGGTCACGGAGCTGGGTGTGCGTGAGGCTCGGCAGGCTCGTGCTGGTCGCGGGCGGATGCCTTCGGTGTGATCATCGGTCAGCGGGTTATTTCACGGTTCGTCAGCACCAGCAGGGCCCTGACCTGGATGGTCGCCCTCCTCGGGTCGGTGCGGACCTTGCCCAGGACCTTCCAGTTCTTCAGGTGGGCGAAGCCGTGCTCGACCGGGGCCCGCGCCTCGGCCAGTGCCTTGTTGGACAGCTTCTGGCCGCGGGTCAGGGGCCGGTTCCGGGCCGCCTTGCAGTCGCAGATCACCGCAGGGTCGGCGTCAGGAGGACCGTCGTCGAGGCCGATGAACCCCAGACCGGCGATGGCACCGAGCCCGGCGGCCCACAGGTGGGCGGTGAGCTTGTCTTGTCGGCGGGCGGTGATCCCGGAGGTGCGTCCACGATGCACAGCGCTCAATGGCGACCGGCGCCCGACACGACGTCGCGCACCACCTCCATCAGCGCTCGCGCCCGTGCGGACTGCCGAACCCCGTCGAGACGGGCGAGCACCACCTCCAGGGGTGGGTAGTCGTTGGTCAGGTCCAGACAGACCACGGCGCCGCCCGCATAGGTCTGATCGGTGGCGGGGCGCTGATTGAGCACCGAGTAGCCGTGGCCCTGAGCGACCAGGGAGCGCACGGTTTCGTAACTGCGCGTGCGGTAGCGGACGTCAGGGCTGGTTCCGGTCGCGCCGACCAGGGACCGGAAGTAGTCGCGGCTGTGCGGCAGGTCGAGGAGCACCAGGGGGTCGTCCGCCAGCTCCGCGAGGTCGACAGCACCACGATCGGCCAGCCGGTGCTCAGGCGCGACGATCGCGTAGGCCGGGGCTGCGGCGAGGGGCTCACGGACGAACTCGCCGTCGAATCCGAGGTCGTAGGTGAGGGCGAAGTCGATCCGCCCGCCCTGCAGTGCCGACGCGAGTTCCTCGGCCTCGGCCTCCAGCACGGAAACCTCGAGGTCCGGGTGACGTTCGGCGCACATGGTAAACAGCGGGGGCAGCAGGGTCGGGGCCAGTGTCAGGAAACAGCCCAGGCTCACCGTGCCGGTCAGCGAGGCGCCCGTACCGCGTGCCTCCTCCGCCACTGCACGGGCGTGGCCAAGCAGCTCCCGCGCCTGATGGAGCATCCGCTCCCCGGCCGACGTAAGGGTCAACCCCTTGGCCCGCCGACGGATGAACAACTGCACTCGCAGGTCGCGCTCCAGGTTGGAGACGGCCGTGGAGACCGCGGACTGGGCGATGTGCAGCTGCTCTGCGGCGGCGGTCATGGAGCCCGACTCCGCCGCGACGACGAAGTAGCGCAGCTGAACAAGCGTGAAACCGACCGGTGCCGTCATGCCGCAGTCACCCCCTCGCATCTATGAATCAGATCCCCCACACCGAAAACATCTGTTCGACAGAACTCTACCCGCAACCGAGGATGTTTCGTGCGGCAGCACCTCGACACCGAGACGGGCTGCCGCCCGAGGGGGCTGACATGCCGAGTGAAGAGACCGAAGTTGTCGTCGTCGGAGCCGGACAGGCAGGCGTCGCGATGAGTGAGCACCTGGGAGCCCTCGGCATACCGCACATCGTCCTGGAGCGGCACCGGATAGCCGAGCGATGGCGCTCGGAGCGGTGGGACTCGCTGGTCGCGAACGGACCCGCCTGGCACGACCGGTTCCCGGGGATGGAGTTCCCCGACATCGCCCCCGACGCCTTCGCTTCGAAGGAACAGGTTGCCGACTACTTCGTCGCGTACGCCGAGAAGATCGGCGCTCCGATCAGGTGCGGTGTCGAGGTGACCTCGGTGCACAAGCACACCGGTCGAACCGGCTTCCGGGTCGAGACGTCGGAGGGCTCCATCGACGGACGCTTCGTCGTGGCCGCGACCGGCCCCTTCCAACGGCCCGTGATTCCGCCCATCGTCCCCGACGGTGCGGTACCCGTGCAGATCCACTCCAGCGGATACCGCAACCCGGGCCAACTCCCCGCGGGCGCGGTCCTCGTGGTCGGCGCGGGTTCTTCCGGTGTCCAGATCGCCGACGAGCTGCGCCGGTCCGGTCGCCGGGTCTTCCTCTCCGTGGGCCCGCACGACCGTCCTCCCCGCGCGTACCGCGGACGTGACTTCTGCTGGTGGCTCGGCGTGCTTGGGCTCTGGGACGCGCAGACGCCCGCCCAGGGAGCCGAGCACGTCACCATCGCGGTCAGCGGCGCCCGCGGCGGCCACACCGTGGACTTCCGCGCTCTGGCCGACACGGGTATCGAACTCGTCGGCCTGACCGCTTCCCACGGTGACGGCATACTGCGCTTCGCGCCGGACCTCGCCACGAACATCGCCCTCGGCGACGCCACGTACCTCGGACTTCTCCGGGCCGCCGACGCGTACATCGACCGCAACGGGCTCGACCTCCCCGAGGAGCCGGAGGCGCACGTCCTCGGGCCGGACCCGCACTGCGTGACCGACCCCCGCCTGGAGCTCGACCTGGCCGAGGCCGGTGTCACCTCGATCGTCTGGGCCACGGGCTTCGCCACCGACTACAGCTGGCTGGACGTCGACGCGTTCGACGAGAAGGGCAGGCCGAACCAGCGCCGCGGGGTGTCCTGCGAGCCCGGCGTCTACTTCCTGGGCCTGCCCTGGCTGTCCCATCGCGGTTCGAGCTTCATCTGGGGCGTATGGCACGACGCCCGGTACGTCGCCGACCACATCGCGACATGGCGCGGACACCTCGCGTACGGCACCACCGACCAGCCCATCGCCGCACAGGCGACCCGGAAGAACTGAGGAGCGGGCAATGACCTCCACGAACGAGGACCGCGAGCTGAAGGCCCCGATCGTCACCGGCGGGCACACCCGGATCCGGCCGTTCAACACGCGCGACACCTATCCCGAGCAGAGCCTCGACAACGACCTGTGCCAGGCCGTCGTGGCCGGCAACACGGTGTACGTCCGCGGCCAGATCGGCCAGGACCTCGCCACCAGCGAGTCCGTGGGCATCGGCAACGCCGAGGCCCAGGCCGAGCAGGCCATGTCGAACATCAAGGTGCTGCTCGAAGAGGCGGGCAGCCGGATGGAGCACCTGGTCAAGCTGACCATCTACCTGGTCGACCCGCGTTACCGCGAGGCGGTGTACCGCACCGTGGGCCGCTGGACCGAGGGCGTCCACCCGATCTCCACCGGCCTGGTGGTGTCGGCCCTGGCCCGTCCGGAGTGGCTGTGCGAGATCGACGCCATCGCCGTGATCCCCCAGGGGGACCGGGCATGACGTTCTCCCTGGTGGTCCGCGACGGAGAGCGGTTCGGCATCGCGGCCAGCTCCTCGAGTCCGGCGGTCGCCGCGCGGGTCGCCCATCTCCGGCCCGGCATCGGCGCGGCGACCTCGCAGAACATCACCGACCCCACGCTGGGCACCAGCCTCCTGGAGCGGCTGGCGGACCACGGCGACCCAGAACGCGCCCTGGCCGACGTGATGCGTGCGGCACGGAACGCGAACACCATCGCCTACCGCCAGTTGACCGTGCTGGGGCGCTCCGGGCCCGGGTTCGCCTACAGCGGTGCGCACACCTTGGGCAGGCATGCCTGGGCCACTGAGGACGGTGCGGTGGCGGCCGGCAACATGCTGTCCGGCGAGCACATCCCCGGCGTCCTCCTCGACACGTACGCCGCTGCCACGGGCGAGCTGGAGGAGCGGCTGCTCACCGCGATGAAGGCCGCCGTCGCGGCCGGTGGTGAGGAGGGGCCGGTGTACTCCGCGGGCGTGGCGGTCGTCGCGGAGGTGGGCTGGCGGGTGACCGACCTGCGGGTGGACTGGGCCGAGGACCCCGTTGACAGGCTCGGCGATCTCCTCGGCGTCTGGCTGCCCCAGCGGGACGACTACGTGCGGCGCGGTCTTGACCCCGCCGCCTCCCCTTCGTACGGCGTCCCGGGAGACCCGTGATGAGCGCGGTGAAAGAGGCCGGGCCGGAAAACGGTCGACCGTCACGCCGAGGAACTGATCGGGCTCTCCGAGCGGCTGCACGGAGCACGCTTGCCGGAGGCCTGGGACTGGGACACGGTCACCGAGAGCCTGCTGCAGGTCGTCGGGGACCGCGACTGCGACGCACTCGGCCTGGGGCTGCGGGAGATTGCCCGCCTCCTGGTGTGCAACGGGCAGTCCAGCGAGATCCGCGCCGTCGACCCCACCTCCGGGGCACATGTGGCGTACGGGCCCGCCGACCGGATCGAGGTCCTGGTCGAGATCGGCAGTCACCTGGCCTTGGCTGAAGCAGGATCTCCCCTGTGGCCCGGCAACGGTCTGCTGCCGCCCGCCAACTCCGCGCATGCCAGCTGATGTTCGGCTACGAGGCCTAAGGAGTCTGGGCCGAGCTGGTCTGGTTGCCGCGGGGCGTGCCGACAGGCCGGCAGAGGGCGACGGGCCCTGGGTGGCATCGGAACTGGCAATGATCGAAGAACTCCTCACACGGACTCTGGACAGACCGTCCCGCCCCTGGATCTGGCCGGCTATCGGGCGGCCCCTCCCTCGTGGTGCCCGTGCGCAGGTCAGCTGCCTGGCTTCGTCACCGAGAGCCGAGACGAACTCAGTGGATGAGAGGGATGGGCGGCAGCACCGGCAATGACCATTCCGCACGGACGCGTTGCAGGGTGGAGCGGGCCAATGTGTCGGAGGTGCCGATCTCGCGTTGGGCTCGGGCGAGGGCCGAGAACGAGCCGGGGAAGGCCGGGTCGGAAGCGCGGTCTATGTCGTCCCGGTCGAGCGGCGTGGTGAAGATGCTCAGCACGGTGTCCAGATGGTAGGCACGGTTGGCCAGTGTCGCGCCCATGCGGGCGCGGTCGCCGACCACGCCGGCCTGCTGGTGGACCGCGCCTCCCAGGGCACCGAGTCCGCCGTTCTCGGCGATAAGGTCCGCGCGGAAGAAGTGCGCGAGTTCGGCCGGTCCGGCGGGGCCGCCGGCCGTGTTGGCGATGCGGTTCAGTTCGCGATCCACCAGGCTCTGGGCCAGATCAGCGAGTGGGTGAGGCTCGCCCGGCTTTACGTACGAGATGGCCGCGCGGGCCGTGCGAAGGAGGTCGCGGGGCATTCCGCCCGACAGGCAGTAGAAGAGGGCAGTGAAGGGGACGGGCAGGCCTACGACCCGGCGGCCCAGCAGCTTCTCGGCTGTCATCTGGTCGAGGGGTTCGACCCGGATGATCTCGTCGATCGCGCTGTCGAAGGCGTCCCGTCGGCCGACCGGCGCCAACTCCGCGTCCCGCAGCGCCTCGTCGGAGACCGACAGCACGAACAAGCACTTCGGGATGTCGAACACGGCCTTGAGTTCGTTCAGGAAGGTGCGGGCGGTGGCAGCCGGTTCGATGCGGTCGAGCTCGTCGATACCGATCACCACCCGACGGTTGTTTTCGTCCAGTTCCAGCGCGGTCCGTGCGAGGAACCTCTTCAGGCTGTCCACGATCTCGGGGTACGTCTGAGGCTGCTGGGCGAGCGAGGTCGCTCGCTTCGCCGACAAGGACCAGTTCCGCCAGCCGGCGCTGAGAGCCGCCTCGTCCGAGTGGGTCTGAAGGTAGCGGATCGCCCGCTTGTGGCGTTCGGCTTCCGGCGCCGTGCCGAGGCCTTCCTTGATCACGCGGTCGCACAGCTTGTAGAAGAGGTGGAGCATGAACTCCCTGCGGTCGTAGACCACCGGCACCGACTCCACAAGGCTCAACTGCCCCGTTGATTCCGCCTCGTCCACCTTGCAGAACACGCGCAGCAGCTGCGTTTTGCCCGCGCCGCGCGGGCCCGCGAGAGCGATGCTTCCGTTCTCCATCCCCGCGCTGATCATGTCCAGTTGATCGTCCGCCGGCGTGCGCACATGTTCATGGCCGGCGTGCAGCCGTTTCAGTCCCGGGGCGTCACTGATCTCCAGCACGGTCGAGAAGTCAGGCTCGGTCTGCTCGCTGATCCGTGCTCGCAGGAATCTCAACAACTCCTGCCGTACGGCGGACCGCCACTCGGCTTCGGCCTGGCGCTGCGCCTGCTTACGTTCCCCTGGGGCGAGCACGGCGATCCGGTGAGCGAGGGAAAAGGGCTGCCCGGACGACTCGTCCGACCGCGCTATTCTCGCGATTCTTCGGAGCCAAAACGCCGGAATCGCGAACAACACCAGGGTTCCCAGCGTGAACCACCCGCCCCAGGTGTATCCGCCTGCGTGCTCCAAAGGCCGATCGTGCCGGAGCAGCCAGGTGACCTCCGTCGGGTAGATACCCACCCAGACCGCGCCCAGTAGTGCCAACAAGCCGTACGCCAGCCCCACGCTGACGAGCAGCTGACGACCTTTCGCCGTTGGCACGCCCGACCGCACACCCGGCGACAGAAGGTAGAAGACGCACCAGGCCACGAAGGCCAGCCCTCCCGCGACAAGGATCATGAACAGGGGGAGTGCCAGCCCCTTGCCCGCAACGCCTTTGACCGAAGCGGAACCGGAACGGTCATGCTCCAGAACCTCCTTGAGATCCTCGCTCCAGCCGCTTGCCACCCAAACCGTGAGCAGCATCAGCAGTACCAGCGCGCCAGCCGCCACCAACACACGGAAGATCCGACCCTCCACGAGAGTCCGCGAAACGGTCTGCCGATACGCGCTCTCCTCGTCCTGGACCCGCCCGAGGATGACGGAACGCTGCCCTTCCGCGGCGGCTTCCAGCTGCTCCTCACTCACGCGGCCGCTTCTGGCCAGGCTGTCCTTCAGCTCGCGCTCGTCCAGCACGTCCGGCAGCAGTTCTGCGAACAATTCTTCTCGTCTCAGCACCGATGCTCCCCCAAGCTGATCTGCCGCAGCGAGTATCTCCGCGCCAGCACTCGCATCACACCTTTTTGCCACCTCCCGCCACAGAATCCACACCCCACTCGTCAGCCACCCGTCGACCAGTGAAAGCCCGCGCTCGTCCTCTGCCTCCAGCGGCAACTGGCTTGACGGGACGGGGACGTGAGAGCCACCGACGGAGACCTGTACGCGCCTGATGGCCAAGTGGAGACCAACACAGCGGAGTTCGAACTGGGGCGGGCCGTCCGTGCCCTCAGGGTCATGCGTGCCTTCAGCTGTCAGCTTGTGATGTAGCCTCTGCTGCAATGCTTGGCCAACTGCGAGGCACGGGCCGTCAGCTGATCGTCACTCTGTGGGTGCCACCCCGAGGTCGCGGCGCATCGCGGTCCTCATAGCCCGGAGCATGTCCCAGATTTCCTCCTGGGCTTGGGCGGCTGTGCCCATCGTCTCCCCCGGCTCGGGCTCTCCTCGCTCAAGGCGTTTGACCCGACCATAGGCCTTGTTCAGGGCTTGATTGACCGCACTTGCACGTGCAAGTACCTCGTCGGGGGCGATCATCTGTGCTTCGGAGTACCGATCGCGATGGGCTCCCTTTGCTTCGTCGAGTGCATCCTTGTCGATTTCCTCGACACTGTGTTCTTGCATGACGTGCAGGTGACGGTTGAGCGCCGTGGTGAACTGACGCGCATCCCGAGTGAGCTCCATGTAGCAGGTACGTCGGAGGAGTAGGTTGTCGCGGATCTTTTCGTGGTCGCGAACCAGCTCTATCTCCCGGCGTTTTGCCCGCTCAGAGGCGCGTTGGGTAACCAACGATCCCCCCAGCGTCCCGGCTACACCTGCCACAGCGATGATCACTGAACCGAGATCCACGGGCACCCCTTGAAGCCGTTTGTGATCCCATCACCCTTGCCCGTTGCCGCACGCTGTCAAGCACCTAGTGCAGCGCCGCATCGATCTTGCGAGGGTCATGCGGCTTTGAGTGGGGTGCCGTCGCAGGTCCAGCGGAGCGGGTGGGCCTCGTCGTTGTAGGCGAGGGTGAAGCCGCGGATCTGGTCGATGAGGTCCTGGCGCGAGGTGACTCACCGCGTCGCAGAAGTCGGCGTGCCAGGATCGAAACGGGATCTCGATCTGGTTGAGCCATGAAGCGTGTTGGGGTGTGTAGTGGACAGGGCATCGTGGGTGCGCCGCCAGGCAGGTACGGGTCGCGTTCGAGACATGGGACGACCCGTCGTCGAGGACCAGGTGGGTGGTTAGGGCCGGGCCGATGCAGTGATCCAGCAGGCGCAGGAAGCGGATGAAGGCCGTCGAGTCGTTTCGGGTGATGCCCTCCACCAGGACCTGCCCGGTGTGCATGTCCAGGGCCGCGACAATGGAGGCGGTGCCGTGCCTGCGGTGCTCGAACTCGCGGCGCTCGATTCGGCCGGGGCCGGCCCGGGTCGGATGGCGCCGGGGGCGAGCCTGCATCGCGGTCTTCTCGTCCACGCTGAGCACCACCGCGGGCGATGCAGGTAGAGCGCGCACACCTCACCGGCCTTGGCAGAGAAGTCCGGATCCTCTGGCCCGGTGAGCCAGCCCCGCACCAGGTGCGGTTTGAGGTCGAGGTCGGCCAGGATCCGGCCGGCCTGGACGCTGAGGTGCCGGTAGAGGCCAGGTGATGGGCTGTGGGCGGATGGATCCACTGGCTGGCGGTGGCGGGCCGGTCGGAGGTGACGGTGGCGATGATGGCCAGGTGCACGTCGGGGCCGTAGCGGCGCGAGCGGCCCGGCCAGAGTCGGTCCTCCAGCGCGGCCAGGCCCTCGCGGCGAACCTTTTACGCCCGCGCCGCATGGTGTACAGATGCACGCCAAGCGCGCGGGCAACAGCCGCGTTCGGGGCACCGTCCGCACAGGCCAAGTGGCCCGGGCCCGCTGCACCCGGCGCAACGGTGCGGTCCGCGAAAGCGTCAACTGCTGCAATAACGTGCGCTCTTCACTGTCCCAGGCGACCTGGAACGGACTTTCCACCGGGCACACGCCCCCCTTCCCCAGCTCCCGGAATCGCGTTGATCATTGTCGTCGGCAGGGGGCAGGTGTCCCGCCGGAACACGGCAGGCACGGGTAGCAGGATGGCCGCCATGGCGAACAGCAGGAGCGCGAAGGCGACCTCGCGGACGGCACCGAGCAAGACCGTCCACAAAATCAAGATCACATTGCGAGACTCCCGCCCTCCGATCTGGCGCCGCTTGGAGGTGCCGTCCGGCATCACCTTGCGCGAGCTGCACGACGTCATCCAGGCCGCCTTCGGCTGGGAGGACTGCCACGTTTGGGCCTTCGAAAGCGGACGGGACCGATACGGTACCGCCGACCGTGACCTGGGTATCCGCTGCGCCGCGTCCAAGCAGCTCCGTCAGGTCACTGCCCACACCGGCGACCGGCTCCGCTACACCTACGACTTCGGCGACGACTGGGAACACGACATCCTCATCGAGGACATCACCGAGCCCGAACCGGACACTGCCTACCCGCGATGCATCACGGGTCGCCGAGCCTGCCCGCCCGAGGACTGCGGCGGCATGTGGGGATACGACTACCTCATCGAGATCCTTGCCGACCCTGACCACGAAGAACACGAGGACCGCCTGGAATGGCTCGGCCTTGACTCCGCCGACCAGTTCGACCCCGCAGCCTTCGATCCGGCACAGGTCAACTCAGCGCTATCCGCCCGCGCGACCGTGCTCGTCAAGAACTGACACGTCACTGCCCTGCTGTCAGCAACCTCCTGACGCTTCAACTGGATTGGCATGGCCAGTTACGACTGGTGTCGCGGGCGGGGACGTTGTTGACGGCGCGACCTGACTCACAGGGCGCCGGAAGCGTTCAACGGCTGCGCGTGTGTGATGTGCGAGGGGGCGCCATGGTGCCAGCAGTGACGACGGCTCCTGCGGCGAGCAGGAACACCATTCCATCACCAGCATCCCTGTTGCCTGCGGTCGGCGCCAGTCAGCCCCGGTGGGCACCGTGAGCCTTACGTGATCCGTTGTTCATCCTGGGCTGTTGAGGCGATGAGCTCGAGCAGGCCGGGGAATCGTTGGTTGAGGTCGTCGACCCGAAGGCGGCTGCGCCGCTCCAGTCCGTACTGCCTCTGGTGAATTACGCCGGCTTCTCGGAGGACCTTGAAGTGGTGAGTGAGGCTGGACTTCGGGCGGTCGAAGCCGAACCAGCCACAGGGGTGGTCGAACTCATCGGCGTCCAGCAGGAGCTTGCGCGCCACGGTCATGCGCAGCGGGTCGGCGAGCGCGCCCATCACGACCTCGAGCCGTAGCGCATCAACGGGCGGCTCGGGCAGGAGTGGCGGCCTCTCGGTCCCGGTTACGGCGTCAGGCATACGGCCATCGTAGCGGGTTGTACGAGGATTCTCGTACTGCTACGGTCCTGTACGAGTTTTTTCGTACAAGGAGGTTGGTGTGGCAGTTATTCATCAGGCGCCGGTGCGGACTGGGACGGGATGGCAGCTCGTCAGGTCGGCATGGGCGGTGACGGCCGTCTTCGCCCTGTCCAACTCACCGACCCCGCTGTATGTGTACTGGCAGCATGAGATGGGCTACTCCTCAGGCATCCTGACGATCGTCTTCGCCGCCTACATCGCGGGCCTGGTGGTGACGCTGCTCGTCGCGGGACGCGCGGCCGACCGGTACGGCCGCAAGCGGGTGGTCGTACCGGGAATCCTGATTGCGTTGGTCTCGGCCGTGCTGTTCATGACCGCAGGGAGCGTCGCGGCCCTGGTCGTGGCGAGGCTGCTCGTCGGTGTCGCGGTCGGCATCGTGGTGTCCGCCGGAATGGCCGCGGTCGTCGACCTCGGCGGGGAGGATCGCCGTCATATGACGTCGACGCTGGCCTCGATCGCCATGGTCTTCGGCGCCGGCCTCGGGCCACTCCTGGGCGGAATCGTCTACCAGGTCACACCCCGACCGGTCGGCTGGGTCTTCACAGTGAACATCGTGCTGCTGGTCGTCGCCTTGCTCGGGTACATCGGATTGCCGCTGGAACGTCCGTCGAGCCAGGCGGCAGGGTTCTTGTGGCCGCGTCTTCCCCATGTGCCCTCGCGGAATCGTGTGCAGATCACCACCGGTGCGGCGGTCTTCGCCCCCGGCCTGACCGCCACGTCGTTCGTGCTGTCCCTCGGCCCCTCCCTGCTGGTGCTCGCGGTCGGAAGCACCTCGCCGCTCCTGGCCGGCGGCGCAGCATGCGTGATGTTCCTCGCCGCCACCGGATCGCAGATCGCCCTCACCAGGCTTGCCGTGCATCGACTGTTCGCCATAGGGACCACCAGCACCGTCCTCGCGATGAGCGCCGTCGTGCTCACTCTGTTCACCAAGAACCCGGCACTCTTCGTCGCCTCGGCCATCCTCGCCGGCAGCGGGCAAGGACTCGGCCAGCTCGGCGGCCTCCGACTCATTGCCCACCACGTCGAGGGCAACCGGCGTGCCGAGGCCAACGCGGCACTGAACATCAGCGCCTACCTCCCTGCCGCGATCCTCACCGTCGCCACCGGATACGCCGTCAATGGATGGGGCATTCGCCCCGCAGCCATGACCCTCGCGGCCACCCTGGCGGTCCTCGGACTACTCCTTGGCGTGGCCGCCTACCGCGCCAACGCACAGGAATGAGGGGCCCCACGACCCATGTCATCGCAACGCTCCTCTGACCCTTGAGGGCCGGCGCCGTCTCGTTGAGCGGTGCAAGAGCCGACCGATCGCGCATGTCGCCGCGGAGATGGGTATCTCAAGGGCGTGCTCGTCGAAGTGGGTCAACCGCTACTGCCGCAACGGTGAGCTCGGCCTGCTCGATCGTTCTTCAACACCGCGCCGTCAGCCGACTGCGGCGGACGCCGAGGTCGTGGCCCGGACTCCGCGCCCTGCGACCCCGGTAGCCCCGACGGCGCCGTGCCTCAGTCCATGTCTTTCGCGGTGATCCGAAAGGCACGGACCAAGCGTCGTCCGGTGCGGCCCCTACCCATGCCACCGGCCGCCCTTCGGTGGTGGTCCCCAGGTGCGGTACTCCGCCTCGTGCCCGGCGTCCAGCACACAGGCCCTCCCCCACCAGCCGTGTTTGCCGGAACACGTGCGGATCAGCACGTCCAGGTCGCCGTCCCTGACCGCGCCGTCGTACCGTTCCTGGAATCGCCGAAGCAGGGGTCGGAGCTCCTGCGCCATAGAGGCACCAGCCAACAGTGGATGATGTCCTGAGCCTCCCGATGCGGTCGAACGCGGCAGGTGGGTTCTGAGTCCTGTGCGGATCCTCCGATCCGTCACCACTCTTGCCTCGATCTTCCTATAGCCGCAGGTCAGGGACGCTTTGCAGGGGGCGCACCCAGCCGTGGACGCTGAGCAGCCCGGCAAGGTCCATACCCAGGTCGCCGGCACGCTCACCGGTGAAGGAGTCCCAGACGGCCGTGCCCGGGCCGTCCCCGCCAGGTCGACGTGCTTGGTCCGGGCGAACTCCCGCTCGGCCCCGGGCAGCCTGGCGATCAGGAACCCGTCGACCTGGACGGGGAAGCCGGTACCCGATCGCGCCCGGTTCACGGCACAGGACGATCCGCCGCGCAGCGGCGCCGTCGTGCAGGGTCTCCCCCTCGTCGGACACCCTCGCCGTGGCGCACACGTCCGGCACGGCACGGCTCCACAACAGCGGCCCCGCGAGGCGTACCGCACCCAGCCCGCCACCGCCGCCCGGGGGGCCCACCGCCACGCTCGGCGTTGCGGCTACTCGGGCTGCCACGGCAGCGACGTATGCCCAACGCCCCTGAAGAAGGACCGTCGGCTTCGGCGTCCGTTCTCAGCGGACACCATTCGCTCCCGCCTGCGTCCGCGGGGCCTCCACCAGTTGGGGCTTCCAGCCGAGGACCAGGAACTCCACCCGCCCGGCACGCGCCGTTCGATCTCGAATCGGTGAAAAGCCAGGAGGAGCGTCAGATTGGACATCCACTTCAGCTCGGTCACCTCGCTCCATGCCACCGCATGGCGCACTCGGCCAAAGGTGCCGGTGGCCACCAGACCGCGGGTGTAGAGAGAGCACCTGCGCAGCCCGAACCTGGCGCTGAGACGGCGCCAGGCCAGCGTGAAACCGAACAGTGAGAGCAGCACGGCTCCCCTCGTGATGACGCCCTTCTGGAATCCCGACGAGATGACGACCAGACCGACCAGCAGGACGACGAACACCCCTGCAAGCAACCGCCGTGCGAGCTGTGCGAGAGCACCCCACGGCCCTGCGACCGCATAACCTCCCCGCTCCTCGCCGGGACCGAGTGCCTCCGCGCGATCCCGCACGGAGGTCTGTCGTCCCTCTTCCGAGCCCATGCTCCCCCTCCACAACGTCCGGCGTCCCGAGTCAAACGGCGGGACCCGGGCCGGCACCCCTGAAATCACTTCGTCACGGAGGCATCCTGTCCGTCCGGAGCGCGCGGTCCGCCTGGGTTACCTGCGGCGCGGTAATCACGGGCCGACGACGCGACAGCTGCCGCAGTCTCGACGCACACCGCGACAGCTCAGTCCGTACGTCCCGGTGCCCGACCCGTACGACGGAGGCCCACATGCCCACCACCGCGCCGCCCCCGCTGGGGGCCCTGGCCGCTGAACTCGCCGCGCTGCGTCCCCGCATGGAGGCGGTCAGCCTGGCGATCCACGCGCGGCCGGAGCTGAAGTTCTCCGAGTTCCACGCCCAGCAGACCCTGACCCGCTGGCTCACGGAAGCCGGCTTCGCCGTGACGGAGGCGGTGGGCGGGACGGACACCGCGTTCGTGGCCGTGCACGAGGGCAGCAGGCCCGGCCCGTACGTCGCCGTCCTGGCGGAGTACGACGCGCTGCCCGGCGTCGGGCACGGCTGTGGGCACAACCTCATCGCAGCCGGATGCACCGCGGCCGCGATCGCCGTCGTACGGGCCTTGCCGTCGCACCCGGGAACGGTCGCCGTCATCGGCACGCCCGGCGAGGAGATGGGCGGCGCCGGCAAGGTCCGGCTGGCCGAGGCCCGGGTGTTCGAGGGCGTGGACGCGGCGATGATGTTCCACCCTGCCGACCGCTCGGTCACCACTCAGCACTCGCTGGCCGCGGCGCACCTGCGCGTCGCCTTCACCGGCGTGAGTGCGCACGCCGCGAAGTCACCGTGGGAGGGCCGCAGCGCACTGGCCGCCGCTCAGTTGTTCCTCACCGCCCTCGACGCGCTGCGGCAGTTCGTCCCGCCGACAGCACGCCTGCACGGCGTCGTCACGGACGGCGGGCAAGCCCCGAATGTCGTTCCCGCCAACGCCGCCGTGGAGTTGTACGTACGGGACCGTACAGCCGTATCGGCCGGGGCCCTGGTCGAGCGGGTGCGCGCGGCCGCCGAGGGAGCGGCGCTGGCCACCGGAACCGTGTCCGAGGTGTCGGAGACCGGACCGCTCTACGAGGAACGCCGCGACAGCACCGTGCTCGCCGAACGGTTCGGGCAGGCCGTGCGCGCACTGGGCCTGGACATCGCGCCCGCCCCTCCGGACAGCCCCGCCGGATCCTCCGACATCGGCAACCTCTCGCAGCTTCTGCCGGTGATCCACCCGTACATCCAGATCGCCGAGCCGGGTACGCCCGCCCACTCCGAGGCGATGCGCGAGGCGGCGGCGACCTCGCTCGCCCACGACCGCACCGAGATCGCGGCGACGGGTCTGGCCCGTGTGGTCGCCGAACTGCTCACGGATGAGGAGCTGTTGGCGGCCGTGAGAGCGGAGTTCTCACAGGTCGCCGCAGGAGCCGAGGTGCTGACGTGAGCGGCCCGCGATCCTACACTTCCCGTCATGCCGGTCGTGATCGTCCTGGAAGGGGCCGCCCCCGACCGCTTCACCGTCACCGTGTCGCCGCTCGCGGAACTGGCAGCGAGCCTGCACGTCCTGACGGAACACACCCACCACACCGAACACGCGCCCTGGGCCGAGGAGACCACCCGCGACGCCCCGCCCGCGTTCCGAGCCGGCCTGCGTCGCTTCGCCCCGCTGTGGACGGCGCTGCGTTGGCGGGGCTTCTACCCGGGGCTGACCGCGCCCCTGCCGGAGCTGACGACGGACCGGTTCGCCGAACTCACCGCCCACACCTGTGCCAGCGGCTACCGCGGCTTCGACTTCAGCCGCCTGCTCCACGACCCGGCACAGGCCGCCGCGCTGCGGCGGGCGGCCTCCGGTCTGCCGGAACCGCACCCGACCCTCGCCGAAGACCTGCTGCGCGACCCCGAGCAACTGCGCACCGACATCCTCGCCTTCCTCGACCTGTGCCGCCGCGTCTTCTTCGCCGAGCTGTGGGCGACGACCGGACCCGCGCTCGCCCGTGCCGCGCACCTCGTGCGGCAGCGGCTCGCGGACGAGGGACCGGAGGCGGCCCTGCTCTCGCTCAGCCCGTCCAGCGCACGGCCGCCCGGTCCGTCGCGGGTCGTCTTCGACAAGGTGCACCACGCGGTGATCAGCCCGGCCCGCACGCCGGTCCTGCTCATCCCCACCCGGTACGGCGCCCCGCACCTGCTGGTGAAGGACGAACCGGGGCTCCCACCAGTCGTCCACTTCCCGGTGCACGCCCCGGAGATCGGGGTCACCCTGGCCCGCAGCCGCATGCTGGCGCTCACCGATCCCCGCCGGGTCCGGCTGTGCCGGCTCATCGCCCGCCAGGCCATGACCACGGCCGACCTCGCGGACCGGCTGTCGATGACTCGCCCCCAGGTCTCCCGTCACCTTCGCACCCTGCGCGACCTGGGGCTCGTGCGCGTGGAACGCAACGGCCGCTACGTCCACTACGCTCTCGACCTCGCGGCGGTCAAGCGCATCGGCGGGGACGTGGCCACGGCCCTGCAGTACTGAAGGAGGCGGCGTGACGACCCGGTACCCGGTCCTCCGCCACCGCGAACTGCGGCCCCGGCTGCGGTGGAGCGCGTGGCGCGAGCGGCGCGCTCCGCTGGTCGCGGGGGCGGGGGCGGGTGAGATCCTCGTGCACGAGATCGATGGGGAACACCGGACGGGGGCCGTCGACACGGCGCGGGCCACCGCCGTGACCCTGGTCGACGTCCGCCCCGACGTGCAGCTGTTCGCCACATGGCACCTGCGCACGTCCGACTCCGCGGCGCGTTTCCCCGTCCGGGTGACCTACCACTGCACGGTCGTGGACCCCGTCGCGGTCGTACGGAGCCGTCGCACCGGCGTCTGGGACCCGAGCCGGGTCCTCGTCCAGGACCCACGGCCTCACCACCTGCACGCGAAGCATCCCGAAGGCGACGAGAGCGGCCTTTGCCGGTCCCTCACCGCCCTGCTCTCCCCGAGCCCGGCCCCGCGGGCGCTTCCCGGGATACGCGTGGAGCTCGGCCATGTGGACGTGGGGTCCGCCTGGCCGAACGACATCGATGAGGCGTGATCATCTGGAGATGCACCCAAAGCGCAAGGTGCGGTTCGACCTGCGCACCGTCGGGCTGAGTCCATCCCACCGGGCGAGCCATGCAGACCCGGTGGAGGCCGACCGGCCACGGGAAGAGGACCTCCGACGTGGAGTGGACTACACAGCCGAACTGCAGTTCCCAGAACCTCGCGTCCCCTGGCCGCGGCTCTGCCATGAGCGGCCGCCGCGTACCAGAGTCGGCAATGGCCGCCACCGATCGACGGCCATCGGTTTTCCTCCCCCAGGACTACGGCATGTGCCCGATGTGCGGCCTGGCGGGCTCGCCCCGGCCCGCCAGTGCACCACGAGGGGGAGAGGGTTCACGAGGGCAGTCGTTCAGTACCGGTACGGCTCACCGGACGTGCTGGAAGTAGCGGACGTCGACAAACCGGTGCCCTCGGAAGGAGAGGTGCTGGTGCGGGTGCGGCGGCCGCGGCGAACGCCTACAACTGGCACCAAATGCGCGGCGACCCGTACCTGGCCCGCCTGGCACTGGGGCTTCGCGCGCCCCGCGCCAGGACCGGGGCCGGGACTTCGCGGGAGAAGTGGGGGCCGTCGGCCGGAACGTGCAGCAGATCCTCCCCGGCGACGAGGTGTTCGGTGAGATCGACGGGACCTTCACGCCAGCCGCAGCTGCCGCAGGTCCACGGCCACGGCGACTGGTTGACGAACTGCTGCAAGGCCTGCATGTTCCCGTCCGGCAGCCGCTGGGCCATCGGCTGGATCGACTTGCGCCGC